>NZ_JBISBU010000041.1:0-49372 GCF_044385805.1 Haloferula sp. A504 | reverse complement strand
CAGTCGGTGGTGGCCGGTGGTGGACGTCCTTCGGACTTCTACGCGGTGGACTTTGCCGATGCGCTGCTCGACGACAACAGCGAGCCGCAGACCGACCCGCTGTTCAGCTTCTACACGCGTGACGGATCGAACAACGTGACCTCGATCGATCCCCGCCCGACGGTGCTGAACACGAGTGTGCAGCCCGGCGCCCCCGTGGCAGCTGCTTACCGCGGTGCCTTTGACTCGGAGGATCTCTGGATCCTCAAGTGGACGGCACTTTCGGATTACGGGCTGCTTCGTCCCACCGCGGCCGACACCGACGGCGACGGCCTGAGCGACGACGACGAGAACAACATCTACGGCACCAACCCGAACAACCCCGACACCGATGGTGACGGCGTGGGTGACGGTGTGGAAGTGGCGAATGTCGCGCTTGGTTTTGATCCTCTCGTGGACGACGCCGCGACGGTGCTTGGCAGTGTTTACACCGAGTCCGCCATCTTGGACCTTCGTACCGCTGCTGGTGTGACGGTGCAGAAGGTCGGCAACACCGCCACCCTGTCCGTGCCGGTTGAGAAGTCCGACAACCTGGGTGGTTGGGATCCTGCCGGCAACATGACCCTTGACGTTGACGTCACAGGACTTGATCAGCAGTTCTACCGGCTCAACGTCCAGGACGCGAATTAAGTTGCTGCTGAAAGATTGCGAAATCCAAGCCGCCCGGTCATCCGACCGGGCGGCTTTTTGCTAGGGGAGCGCCGGGCTCACCCGGCATTCTTGAGCGGGGAGCAATCGCTGGACAAAGCGGATGCTTGACAGCGATGGAAAGTGTTCTCCAGCCGGGTCAATCCAGAGTGTCGTCACCTGCCGCGCCGATGGGTTTGACGAAACCGTCACATTGGGGCCATCGGCAAGCGCGGGTGTTCCCGATTGGATTCCGGCGCTGCCACCACCATGCGTTTGAGCCGATTCTTCATCGCCCTGCTATCCTTGGGAAGCGGGGTCCTTTTCGCCCAGGACGAGCCGGTCTCGAAGACCGAGGAACTCAAGGATTCCGTCCGTGAGTGGATCGAGACCATGCGCGAGATCCAGAACGCCGAGGATGCGTGGGAGCGCGATCGCGTGTTGCTGGAAGACCAGCGGTCGGCGCTGGAAAGCGAGATCGCGGACCTGACCGAAAGGGTCGGGGAAGCGAAGGTTGAAAAGGAGGGTGCCGAAAAGGAGTCGCTCGACGAGATTGCCAAGCGGGACGCGCTGGTCGCCGCCAACGACATGCTGGCCGTAGAGGTGAGGAAGCTGGAAACCGCGATGGTCGAGCGCCTGCCGTCGTTTCCCCGCCCGCTGGCCGACGAGCCACGGGTCAAGGAGTTGATGGAGCAGATTCGCCAGGATGCGGCCCTTTCCGGAAAGGAGGCGGAGGGGGGGCTGACCAAGCGACTGAACAACGTGATCAACCTGCTGACCGAAGCCGAGAAGTGGCAGCAGACGGTGCACCTTCGCGACGAACTGCACGTCTCCGACGACGGCCAGAAGTTCAACATGAAGGTCGTCTATTTCGGGCTGGGCGCGGCCTATGCGGTGAACGGCGCGGGCAACTTCGCGCTGGTGGGCACACCGGGTGACGAGGGCTGGGTCTTTGAAACGCGCAACGACCTGGCCGGGGACATCAAGGAGATGGTGGACGTGCTCAATGGCGACGTGGACGCCCGCTTCGTGGAACTTCCGATCGATTTGAAATGAGAGCCTTGATTCGTATGATCCTGCCCGTCCTGGCGGTGCTTCCCGCACTCGGGCAGACGGCCGCCGAGAAGCAGCTCGCCGAGGCGCGGCAGGAGTTGAAGGAAACGCAGATGGAATACACCGGGATGCGCACGGCCTTGTTCCGTGACATCAACCGTCTCGATGACCAGGCGATCGAGCTGGGTCGGGAGTTGCGGGCGCTGGAGACCGAGGCGGCCCGCCGCACCAGTCGCCGGGCGGCCCTGCAGCGCGAGATCGAGGGCCGGCAGGCGGGCTTCGACTACGCCACCGGCGTGTTGAACAACTACGGCGGCGGACTGCTGACCCGCACCCACCCGGCCGAGAACCAGCTCTACAAGGAGCGCTTGGAGGATGCCTCGGCCAAGGCCGCGGCCGCCGGTGACGACCTGGCGGCGGAATTGGGTCATCGCCTCGAAGCGGCAAGGATCGGGCTCGAGCGCCTGGCGGCGGTTTCCGGCGGGCACCGCTTCGAGGGGGAGGGGCTGCGCAACGGCAGCGAGGCGGTCAAGGGCAAGCTGCTGGTGCTCGGGCCGGCGGTTTACCTGAGCGAGGGCGAGGATGGATTCGAAGGCGTGGCGACCTTCGCCGCGACCGGTACCTCCCTGCCGACCGTGGTCGGCATCACCGGCGTCGAGGACGATGCGATCTCCGAGGTTCTGGCGACGGGATCCGGGAAGCTGCCGCTCGATGCCAGCATGGGCAAGGCCCTCGAGGTGCAGGCGGCCGAAGAGACGATCGGCGAAACGATCGCCAAGGGGGGCATCGTCGGATACGCCATCCTTTCCCTGGGCTTGGTGGCGATCGCGCTGACCGTTTTCAAAGTGCTCGAAATCACGCGCTTCCCGGTGCCGTCGCGCCGGGTGATCAACGAGATCATCGACGACCTGCTTGCCGACCGTCGCGAGGAGGCGGCCAAGCGGGCCGCCAAGCTCAAGGGGCAGGCCGGGCTGATGGTCAGGGCCGGGGTCGAGAATTTCTACGAGAAGCGCCGGGTGCTGGAGGAGGCCTTGTTTGAAAAACTGGTGGTCGTGAAGCCGCGGCTGGAGCGCTTCCTGCCCTTCCTCGGGCTCACTGCGGCGGCGGCGCCCCTGATGGGTCTTCTCGGCACCGTTCTCGGCATCATCAAGACCTTCAAGGCGATGGCGCTCTACGGTTCCAGCAACCAGAAGGCGTTCACCCAGGGGATCTCCGAGGCGCTCATCACCACCGCCGAGGGCCTGGTGGTGGCGATTCCGGTGCTGGTCCTGCACGGCCTCATGCGCAGCCTCGCCAAGGGCAAGTTCAGCGAGGTCGAGGGGGTCGCCATCGCGCTGATGAACGGCACGACCGAAATGGAGAAAACCGGGCCGGGTTCCTCGAAGGATTCCGACGATGACAAGGACATGGATCCCGAACTGATGCCGAACCCGGCTTGAGCTCGATGAACGTTTTCCGGGAAGCCCTGCAGATCTTCACCACCGGTGGGGGGATCATGTACATGCTCGGCGGCGTGGCATTCATCCTCTACGCCAGCGCCTTTGCGGCCCTGGCCTACGTGAACCGCGGAAACCTGACCGGCAAGGACGCGGAGGAGTGGCCCGAATGGCTCGAGGATCCCGAGCATGCGAAGGGCCGGATGGGGGAGGCGCTGCGCTATGTCCTGCACGGCGACCGGTTGACCATTAAGACGGTTCAACGACGGGTGCGCGAAGTGCGGCTCAACCTCGTCTCGGCCATCGACCGGCGCCTGCTGGTGATCAACACCCTGACGGCGGCGGCTCCCCTCGCCGGCCTGCTCGGCACGGTGATGGGGATGCTGGCGATGTTCGGCGGCCTGGCGCAGGGCGGGGCCGGCATGGAGGCGGTCGCCAGCGGCATGCAGGAGGCGCTGATCACCACCCAGACCGGGCTGACCATTGCCCTTCCGGGACTTTTCATCGCGCTCGTCGTGAAGGGGAAACGGGACGCCATCTCGGGCGCGCTCGCCCGGCTCGAAAGCCTGATTCTCACCACCCGGTTCAAGAAAGGTTAGATCATGTTCGGACGCAGTATCGGAGACGAAGCCGACGAGGAGGTTCACGTGGACCTCTCCCCGATGATCGATTGTATTTTCATCCTCCTGATCTTCTTCATCGTCTCGACGGTCTTCGTCGAGGAAACGGGAGTCGAGGTGAACAAGCCCGACGTCGGCGCCGCCGCCAGCGCCCTTGACAGCAATTCCATCCTCCTGGCTGTGACGGAAGAGGACAAGGTCTTCTACGGCGGCGAGAGCATCGGCATCCAGGGGGTGATCGGAAAGATCAAGCCGCTGCTCACCGAGACCCCTGACATGCCGGTGATCATCCAGGGCGACGAGTCGGCCAGCCACGGCGCGGTGCAGAAGGTCCATGGTCAGGCGCTGCTTGCCGGCGCGCAGAAGGACAAGATCTCGATCTCAACGAAGTAAGTGAAAAGGCAACTCCACGTTTACCGACCGCCCCGCGGGCGCAGGACCGGGATCTTCGCGATCCTCGGCGGCGTCGTGGCGACGGTTGCGGTCTTCGTGGCGATTCCGCTTTCGCAGAGGCTGGCCGAGCAGTTCTCGCCACCCGCGGCACCGCCGCCGGAGGTGACGATCGATCCGCCGGAGGACTTCGTGGTCGAGTTGGAGGAACCTCCGGAGGAACCGGACGAACCGCCGCCGGAGGAGCCACTCGAGGAACCTGCGAATCTCGATCTGGGCATGGATCTCGGCGACCTCTCGGTCGGTACCGGCGGGGCCTTCGTGGTGGAAATTCCGAAGTTCGCCATGGCCGGCGGCGACGACCCCTTCGGCGGGGGCATGATGGACAGCCCGCCGCAGCCGATTTCCAAGTCGCAGCCCGTCTATCCCAGCCGACTGCTGAGCAAGGGCATCGGCGGCAAGGTGATCGTCGCGGTGGTGGTCGACAACTCGGGCAAGGTCACCAGTGCGCGGGTGCGGACGTCTTCGGGCATCCGCGATCTCGACAACGCGGCGCTCAAGGCGGTGCGCAAGTGGAGGTTTCAGCCGGCTGTCCGGGGCGGCAAGAAGGTCAAGGCGACGGCGCTGGTGCCGTTCAATTTCGAAGTGAAGCGATGAAGAGAGAACCACGAATGGACGCGAATCCAACTACGCCAAGGCTACGTCGGACAGGTGGACGCGAATGCCGACCATGGAAGATGGCGGATGGAAGATCCTCCTTTGCCGAGGCTACGGCGGCCAGGTGGTGGATGGGGGCCTTGACTGCTGTTTCCCTGATGACACCCGCTTTCGGCGACAAGATCATCCCTCCCTCGAACCTGTTCCGCGATCCGCAGTTCGTCCGCGACTTCGTCGGCAGCTACGGCTTCCACTCCGAGGTCGAGCCCAAGGTGTCGCCCGAGGAAAGCCGTATCCTGGTGAAGCTGCGCGAACTCTTCGAGAAAGGTCGTTTCAGCGAAGCCGAGTCGGAACTGGTCCGCTTCATCAAGGAGACCGAAGCGCCGAGTGATCCCGAGAAGCAGCCGCGGGAGATCAGCCCGGCGATGGTCTTCGTTCTCGGCAACCTGTATTTCTCGGCGGACCGCACGGAAGAGGCGCGCCGGGCATTCCTCGAAGCCATCCGCCGCTTTCCGAAGTTCCGGCGGGCCCACGTGAACCTCGGCTATCTCTACGTCTCGAAGGAGGACTTCGACAAGGCGATGCGGCACTTCCAGGAGGCGGTGTCCCTGGGCGAGGGCAATCCCCGGGTCTTTGGACTGCTCGGCTATTGCTATCTTTTGAAGCAGCAGCCGCTGGCAGCAGAGAACGCCTACCGCCAGGCCTATCTGCTCGATCCCGGCTCGAAGGACTGGAAGTTGGGCCTGGCCCAGACCCTGCTGCAGCAGGAGAAACTGGAGGAGGCGACCGCGCTGCTCGGCACGCTGATCGAAAGCTACCCCGAGGACCAGCAGTTGTGGTTGCAGCAGACCCAGGCATTGCTCGGGCAGGAACGCAAGATGGAGGCGGCCGTGAACCTCGAGATCCTGCGGATGAAGGGGCTGGCCGGCGAATCCGAACTCAATCTCCTCGGCAATCTCTACATGGATCAGGGCGAACCGCAATTGGCCCTGTTCGCCTACCTGGCGGCGATCGAGAAGGGCAAGGAGCTGGACATCGAGCAGGCACTCAAGTCGGCGAAAATCCTCAACGACTACGGCTACCCGGAGAAGGCGGACCAGTTCGTCCGGCGCGTGCGGGCACTCGGAGGGGATCAACTCAGCGAGGAGGACGAGGTGGCGATCCGCCTCGTCGAAGTCGGCATCGCCCGCAGCGCGGAGGACCTCGACCGGGTCGGGGTGCTGCTCGAGGACCTGCTCGCCCGTGATCCGGCGAATGCCGAAGTGGTGCTCGAACTTGGAAAGCACTACGACACCCTGGCCAAGCTGGAGGAGGACGACGAGCAACGCCGGGAGTTTCTTGCCGAGGCCAAGACCCGCCTGCAGATCGCGTCGGGCATGGACGAGGTGGCCTACGGTGCCAATCTCGCGCTCGGCCAGCTTCACGTCCGCGAGAAGCAGTATGTGGATGCACTGCCGAAGCTCGAGCGGGCGCTGGAGTTGAAGGAGAGCGACACCTTGAAGTCGTATGTCGCGAAGGTGCGACGGGCGGCCGACCGCCAGCAGCAGCGCGAGGAGCGCGAGGCGGCGGAGCGCGAGGCGAAGGAAGCGGAAGAGAAAGCCGAGAAGGAGGCCAACCAATGATCATGAGAACCATTCCGGTCGTCGCGGGAATCGTGGCGCTGACCGTTCAGGCGGGTGCCAACGAAGCCCTCGATATCCTCGAGGGCAACAAGCAGGTGGAGGAGCTGAATCTTCCTCCGCTGCCCGAGGAAGAGGAAACCGCCTCCGATGAACCCGTGGTCTTCGTCGAGCCCGAGTGGGCACCGAGTCCGCTCGATCCGGTCTGGTCCCGGGCGGTCCTGTTCGAGGACGAGACGAATCCGTGGGTCCAGCAGGTGGCGATCATGGGTCTCTACCAGTGGGGCGGGGCGTGGGGGACGGCGGAGGTCGAGGGCGGCCGGAACGTGCGACTCGACACCACCCGCACCCGGCGGGCGCGTCTCGGGACCCGGATGAAGATCTTCGGGAATACCGAGCTGGAGGCGGTGGGCGAGTTCGCCGGCGATGCCCGCTACCAGCGGATCGAGACGCTCAAGGGCAAGACCAAGGTGCTGCCCAACCACTACGTCGAGTATGGCAAGTTCCGCCCCCGCTTCGGCATCGAGGGTTCGAAATATTCGAGGGATCCGGCGTCGTTGCTGACGCCCGAGACCACGCTTCTGACCAGCATGCTGATGCCGGCGAGCACCCTCGGCATCGCCTTCGGGCAGGAGTGCGCGCCCTGGGACTGGAGCGTCGGTTGGTTTTCGGGCGACACCGATCGCTACGTCCCCGGCATCGAGGGCCGTGGTTTCATCGCGGCCAACCTGGCCTACGAGACCGGTGAACGGCTGGATGACAACTCGGTCATGCGGACCCGCTGGCACCTCGACTACATTTACAACCTGGACGGGCGGAAGGGAGCCGGCACCCCGCGCTACCGCCCGAACGGCATGACGGCCTCGAACGGTCCGCAGCCGGTTCCGGCCAATCCGGCCTTCCGGCACCTCGTCTCCACCGGGATCGAGCTGGAGGGGGAGCGTTTTGCCTTCGAGGGCGACTTCATGCTGGCGAACGGCGATCTCAACGCCTGGGGTCTCACCCTGACTCCGAGCTACTGGGCCATCCCGGGAACGCTCAATGTCGTCGGCCGCTACCACTACGCCGACACCGACAACCCGGGCGGCCTGGTGGGCGGTCTGGGGGCCGGCAGCGATCCCTTCTATGATTCCTCACCGGTCTTCGTCGGTGATGAATTCCATTCGTTCTACCTCGGAGCGAACGTCCATCTCTATCAGGATAAGGTGGTCTTCCTCAACGGTCTCGAATACACCATCCTGGAGGATCAGGCCGGCGGCAACTTCGACACCGACGCGTGGATCTGGCATTCCGGGGCGCGCGTTTCATTCTGACCGATCCATCCCATGAGGCTTCTCTCCTTCCTTTTCGTTCTCGCCGGGCTCTGCCACGGCGCGGATCTCGACGTCGAGGCCGTCGGCCGCGATCTCAACGGCTGGCGGGGCGGAGTGGCCCGATATTCGCTTTCCGGCACGAACTTCGAAGTGACCCGGCCGGTGACCCGGAACGATGCCAACGGCAACCTGATCGCCACGACGGTGATTCGCGAACTCAAGGGAGGGACCCCGGTCTTTGAAGGTTCGCTCCGGATGCTGATCTCCCCGGACGGCCTGGTCCGGACGATGTCGATGGAGGGAACGGTGGATGGAAGGGAATTCACCACCGGGGAAACGACCCGTCCCGAGCCGATCCTTCCGGCTTCCGGAAGTCCGGACGGCGCGGTCGATGGAGAGGTCGACGTCACCCCCGTGAATCCCGAGAAGAGCATGCGGGAGTCTTTTTCCCAGGCCCTCCGTTCCGCGGTCGAGCGGGCCGGAAGCTCGAAGAAGCTGGTCAAGCGGGACCTCAGCTCGTGGATTTTTTCATCCGAGGCTTCGTCGGGTGAGGTGATCGCCGGTGGGGCGGATCCGGTCATCCAGGCGATCTTTCGCCAGAGCCGGGGCTGAATCGCCGGGCACCGGAAACCGGTTTTCATTGGACCTTCGGCGGATCCGGTTAAACTGCGCGTATGATCAAGCTTCTGGTGATTTCCGGCAGTGCGCGGCGTGACTCCGTGAACCTCAAGCTCGGTCGCGTTGCGTGCCGGATCGGAGAGGGACTGGGGGCGAGCTGCAAATTGATCGACCCGCGTGAATACGAGCTTCCGATCTATGATGGCGATCTTGAGGAGAAGGAGGGTCTGCCGCCGGGAGCGGTCGAACTGAAGAAGGCCTTCGAGGCGGCGGACGGCCTGCTGTTCTGCTCGCCGGAATACAATTCGTCGATCACGCCGCTGTTGAAGAATCTCATCGACTGGGTCAGCCGTCCGGCAAGCGGGGACGAGGCACCACTCTCCGCCTACCGCGGCAAGGTGGCCGGCCTGGTGTCGGCGTCACCGGGTGGTCTGGGCGGCATGCGGGGCCTGGTGCACCTGCGTTCGATCCTGGGGAACATCGGGGTGCACGTGATCCCCGCCCAGTATGCCCTGGCCGGCGCCTACGGGAAATTCGATGATTCCGGCGAGCTGACCGACGAAGAAGCGGTCGAAAAACTCACCGGGGTGATGAAGCAGCTGGTCGAAACGACCCGGCGGCTGTCGGATTGATCGACGCACCGGTCCCGGACCGTAAGCTTCCCCTGCCAGGCGGGGTCGGTCCGCTCTCTCTCCACCCACGAATCGCATGAAACTCCCTTCCATCACGTCTCTCATGATTTCCGGCATCGCCAGTCTGTCCGCCGCCCACCCGGTGCCGGATAGCGAGAGCTGGCTCACCTTCGAAGGGAAGGAGGGTCCCGGGAAGGGCAAGCACGTCGTCCTCATCGCCGCCGATCAGGAATATCGCAGCGAGCAGGCCATGCCGATGATGGCCCGCATCCTCGCCGAGCGCCACGGCTTCGACACCACCGTGCTCTTCGGGGTCAACGAGGACGGCCTCGTGGATCCGACGCTGCCGGTCTACCCCGAGAAGGGCAGGGAGTCCGAATTCAAGGAGCACAACATTCCGGGACTGGAGCATCTCGCGAGTGCCGATTGCGTGATCTTCTTCCACCGCCTGCTGACCTTGCCGGACGACCAGCTCAAGCACATCGTCGCCTACCTCGACTCCGGCAAGCCGATCATCGTGCTGCGGACCGCCAACCATGGTTTCCGCGGGCCGATCCCCTACGAGATCGATGGGAAGCCGGTGCGCTTCGAGGACATCATCGGCGGTCGCTTTCTCGCGCACCACGGCAACTGGCAGCGCGACTCGACCCGCGGTGACATCGTGCCGGAGATGAAGGACCATCCGGTGCTTGCGGGGGTGAGGGACATCTGGGGGACCTCCGATGTTTACCGTACTTACAAGGAGGGCGAGGGGCTGCCGGAGGGCTGCACGGCCCTGGTGAACGGCCAGCCGCTGATCGGCCGGGAGAAGGGTGGCGCCGACAATCCCGAGAAGGAACCGCTTCCGGTGGTGTGGGTGAAGAACTGGAAGACCAGCAAGGGCGGGTCCGCCCGGGTGCTGCACTCGACCATGGGCAGCGCCAAGGATCTGCGGTCCGAGGGTCTGCGTCGCCTGGTGATCAACGGAGTTTACTGGGGCATGGGCATCGAAGACAGGATCGATCCCGAACGCAGCGTGGACCACGTCGGCAGCTACAAGCCGCTCGACAGCGGCTTCGCCTACGACAAGCTCGGTGTGGTTCCCCGCAAGCCGGCGGATTACGTCGAGTGAACCGAATCAATAATCCACCGACTGCAGATACAAGCCGTCGGCGGGAGCGCAGAAGCTGGAGCGGCCGTGGGGTAGGCCCTCCGGTTGATCGAGGAACCGTGCGAAGTCGTCAGGCGGCAAACGGCCTTCGGCGACGCGGACGACGGCTCCGGTGAGCAGCCGTACCATCTTGTAGAGGAACCCATCGCCGCTCCAGGTGAGCCGCCAGCCGTGGTCGAGGGGCTCGACGCTGGCGCGGGTCAGGGTGCGGTGGTGGTCGGTGGCTTCGGTCTCGTTGCCCCGCTTCGCCGCAAAGGCCTCGAAGTCGTGCCGGCCGAGGGTGATCTGAAGCGCGGCTTCGAGCTGGGTGGGATCGAACTGCCGCGGCAGGTGCCACGCCAACCCGGCGCGGAAGGGCGAGAGCACCGGCTCGGTCGCGATGTCGTAGTGGTAGGTCTTTCCCTTCGCGGAAAAGCGCGCGTGGAAGTCCGCCGAGGCTTCCTCGGCACCCAGGACGCGGATGCTGGGTGGCAACTTGGTGTTGAGGGCGGGGACCCAGTTGAAGGGGTTCATGGTGAGCGCTTCGGGGGCGTCGAGGTGGGCGACCTGGGCCAGGGCGTGCACGCCGGCGTCGGTGCGTCCGGAACCATGGACGCGGACGGGCTCCTTGGCGACCTCGGTGGCCGCCGCTTCAAGAAGGTCCTGGACCGTGTTGCCGCCGGGCTGCGACTGCCATCCCTCGTGGGGCCGGCCGTCGTAGGAAAGGGTCAGCTTCAAGCGCATGGGGGGGAGGCTGCGCCTCCAAGTTCCAAGTGAGAAGTTCCAACTTCCAAGTGCCCAGACCGGGGAGCGGGTTTTGTCATTTGTCATTTATCATTGGTCATTGAAGGCGCAGCCTTCCGACGTGGATCGGGAGATCGAAGGATTCATCCGCTTTGTCGCGGTGGAGCGGGGGCTTTCGGAGGCCTACCAGCTGTCACTGCGCCAGACGCTTGAGGCGCTGGGTGGCTGGATGAAGAAGCGCGGGCTGCCGATCGAGGACCTCGGCACCGACGAACTCTCGGAGTTTCTTGCCGATCGCAAGCGTGGCGGACTCGCCGCGTCGTCGCTGCGGATCGCGACGGTGCACCTCAAGGTGTTCTTCCGCTGGCTGGCGGCGACCGGGGTGTTGCCGATGGATCCCGCCGAGCCCCTGCTGGCCCCACGCTCCGGCCAGGCGCTGCCGGAAACACTGAACCGGACGATGATCGAGCGGCTGCTGGACGGCATCGATCTCACGCGGCCGCTGGGGCTGCGGGACCGGGCGATGCTCGAGCTGTTCTATTCGTCGGGACTGCGCCTGAGCGAGTTGTGCGGGCTGAAACTCGAGCAATACGATGCCGACGACCGCTTCCTGCGGGTGACCGGCAAGGGCAACAAGACGCGCGTGGTGCCGGTGGGCGGAAAGGCCCGCGAGGCGCTCGAGGCGTATCTGGCCCGGGAGCGCCGGAGCCTGGTCGGGAAACGAACGGGCTCGGAGGTCTTTCTCAGCGTGCGGGGTGGGCGGCTGTCTCCGGACCGGGTGCGGCAGATCGTCAAGGAGCGGGCGGCCCAGGCGGGGATCGAGAGCAAGATCTACCCGCACTTGCTGCGGCACTCGTTCGCGACCCATCTTCTCGAAGGAGGTGCCGACCTGCGGGTGATCCAGGAGTTGCTCGGCCACGCCGACATTTCCACCACGCAGATTTACACCCACATCGACGGCGCACGGCTGAAGTCGATCCACAAGAAGTTCCACCCGCGCGGGTAGCGAACTCCGGACGGAGTGGCTCCTTGCAGGAGCCATGGCAGGGCGGGGCGACCTTCAGGTCGCGACTGACGGCTTGCCTCGATTCACCACGGGACCTTTCCCAGCGGACGGGAGTCCGCCCCGCCCCGTTATGGCGCTTTCAAAGCGCCACTCCCTCACTGCCCTTTCGAGCCGTAGGGCTTGATCTCGAGCGGGGGCGTCTTTTCTTCGGGCAGGGGAACGGCCTTCTGCGGTTCGGCTTCGCGGTCGTCCTCGGCCCGGCCGGCACCGCCGTCGGCGGGAGGCTCGGCCTTGAGCAGGCGCACGGCCTGATAGAGGAGGTTGTAGTTGTGGCGGACCGCCGCCGGGAAGGACACCCGCCCGGCTTCGACGATCTTTTCGCGCATCAGCTTGCTGGAAAGGTCGGCCACCAGGTTGCTGCCAATCTTCACCGCGCCTTCCGCCCCGACCAGGGCACCTCCGGCGTCGGCGGTGCTGCGGATGAGGTCGCTGGAAACGGTCCGCCCCTGAACGGCGAGGGTGGATTTGGCCGAGGTCACCGATCCGTCCGGGCCGAAGCTCACTTCGAGCACGGCATGGTCGTCGCTGGCGAGCCAGCCGCGGCGGTGGTCGATGCGGATCGAGGCAAAGATGCCGCCGTCGGGCGAGGGCGAGATCTCCGGCTGGTAGGTCCGGTAGTCAGCTCCCGAAAGGGTGTAGTCGACCGTCTTGTTTTTCCATCCGCCGAGGCTCTCGCCGAAGGCCTCGATGTCGATCTCGACGGCGGCGTGGAGCCCTGCGGGCAGCAGGAACAGGCTGAAAAGAAGCGGGCGGATCATGGTTCGTGGGGGAAGGTTACGGATCGGCGGGTGTGGATTTGTCCCGCATTCATCCCGGAAGCGCCGCCGGGCCGGGGATTTGTCGAGGGGCATTGCCAAGCACCGGGGCGCACCGATAGGCTGCGTCCGTGAGCCGGGCGGTGGATCTCCTCCTTGATCACCTGCGGGCCGAGCAGGCCCGGGGGGTGGAGCATGTGTACCTCGACGAGGAGGCGCGCGAGGTCCTGCGCGACCTTCATCGACGGACGGTGGCGGCGAAGAAGAACAAGGGAGGGACCGCCTCGTCGGCCCCCACTCAGGCGACTCCGGCTCGATCGAAGACGACGGCCCCGGCGAGGCCGCGGGAGGCACCCGCCGCGCCGCCGCCCGCCGAGTTGAAGGTCGAGGGCGCCACGGCGGCCGAGCGCGTCGCCTCGCTCAAGGCGCAGGCGGAGAACTGGCAGCCGGCCAGGGCGATGGGAACCCTGCGGGAGAAGATGGTGTTTTCGGTGGGCGATCCCGAGGCCGAGCTGATGCTCGTCGGCGAGGCTCCCGGCCACCACGAGGAACGGCAGGGCGAGCCCTTCGTCGGCCCCGCCGGCCAGAAGCTCAACGACATCCTCAAGGCGATGGGGGTCGAGCGCACCGGCGTTTACATCTCGAACATCGTCAAGTTCCGCCCGGCGATGCCGAAGCAGACCTCCAACAACCGCAAACCGACCCCCGAGGAAATGGCGGCCTGCCTGCCCTTCGTCCGCGAGGAGGTGAAGGTCGTGCGTCCCAAGTGCATCGTGGCCCTCGGCGGCACCGCCGCGGAAGGATTGCTCGGGCTGAGCGGATCGGTCGGCGCGATGCGCGGAAAGTGGCACGAGTTCGACGGGATCCCGGTCCGCGTGACCTATCACCCGGCCTATCTCCTGCACGGCTCCGCCGCCCTCGGCGACAAGCGCAAGATCTGGGAGGACATGCTCGAGGTGATGGAAATGCTCGGCCTGCCGATCTCGGACAAGCAGCGCGGGTTCTTCCTGCCGAAGGGGTGACGGGTTTTTGCCTCTCCAACCCGGGAATTGTCCATTAGGTTGCGCGTTGACGATGGATGGAAATCTCACGGAGCTGATCACCACCGCGTTTACCGGCGGGGCGAGCGATCTGTTCATTACGGAAGGTGAGCGGCCCCGGGTGCGCCATGATGGAGAGGTGATCATCGCCCATGGCGGCGGGGTGGATCGCGCGGCCATTGCCTCGATCTGGAACCAATGCGGCCTCGATCCGGAGCGGGATCTGGATGGCGACGCGAGCCTGGAGGTTCCCGGTGCCGGCCGCCTGAGGGTGAATGCCTTCCGGACCCTCGGCCGCCTCGCGGTCGTAATGCGGCCGATCAAGAGCGAGATTCCGGATTTCGACACGCTCGGACTTCCCGGCGAGGTGCTCGGCCGCTGGTTGGAACGCCGCTCCGGGCTGGTGCTCGTCACCGGGCCGACCGGCTCGGGGAAATCGACCACGGTCGCCGCCTGCCTGCAGTGGATCAACCAGCGCGAGGCGAGGCACATCGTGACCATCGAGGATCCCATCGAGTATCTGTTCCGGAACGACCGATCCTTCTTTTCCCAGCGCGAGGTGCACCACGACACCGGCGACTTCGAGAAGGCCCTGCGCCAGGCCCTGCGTCAGAATCCCGACGTCATCTTCTTCGGCGAGATCCGCGATTCGGAGTCGGCCTTGAGCGCCCTGCGGGCGGCGGAGACCGGGCATCTCGTGATTTCGACGATCCATGGCTCCGGGGTTTCCGGTGTGCCGGTGGCGATGGAGCGGGTGTCGCGACTCGTCGGCGACAACCGCATGGGAGCCTCGGGTCTGCTTTCCCAGCAGCTCATCGGGGTCATCTCCCAGCAACTTCTGCCGCGACTCGACGGCGGCATGGCGGTGGTGCTGGAGTTCTTCGAGAATGTCGCCGTGACCCGGAAGTGGATCGCCGAGGGTCGCTTCGCGGAATTGCGTGACCACGTGGACGAGTGTCGCGACGACACCGCCTGCTCCTTCCTGCGCTACCTGGTGGCGGCGGTGGAGCAGAACATCATCGATCCAGACACCGCGCGTGCTTCCAGCGACCGCCCGCAGGATCTGGATCGTGCCCTGCGAGGGATCTCCTGAATCGCAATCTCCAAGCCATGAGCGAAGTCCGAGAAATCACCGAATACCTGCGGCAGACCGTCGAACTCGGCGGATCCGACTTTCACCTTTCGGCCTGGGCCCCGCCGGCGGCGCGGGTGTCCGGAGTCTTGCGGCCTCTTGAGGATTTCCTGCTCGATCCCGGCACCGTCGCCCGCCTGATCGACGACACCTTGAGCGAGAAGCAGCGGGCCAAGCTGGCCGAGGATCTGGAGCTCGACTATGCCCTGCAGATCGAAGACGTCGGCCGCTTCCGGGGGAACGTCCACATCGTCCGTGGCAGTCCCGAGGCGGCCTTCCGCCACATTCCCGAGGAAATTCCGGAGTTGGGGACGCTCGGTCACCACCCGGTGGTCGACCAGATCTGCCAGTTGCACCGGGGCCTCGTGCTGGTGACGGGCATCACGGGATCGGGGAAGTCGACCACGCTTGCGTCCATGATCCGCCGGATTTCCGAGACCCGCTCGGGCATCATCGTGACCATCGAGGACCCGATCGAGTTCCTCTTTTCCCACAACAGCTGCCTCGTCAAGCAACGGGAGATCGGCCGCGACACGCGGGCCTTCCCGATCGCCCTGCGTCAGGCGCTGCGGCAGGACCCCGACGTGATCGTGGTTTCCGAGCTTCGGGATCTGGAGACCATCCGCATCGCCCTCACGGCGGCGGAGACCGGACACCTCGTGCTTGCCACCTTGCACACGCTTGACGCGCCGCAGTCGATCGACCGGCTGATCGACGTCTTTCCGGCCGACCAGCAGGCGCAGATCACCACCCAGCTCGCGGGGGTGCTCGAGGCCATCGTCTCGCAGCGGCTCATGCCGCGCGCCGACGGGCAGGGCCGGGTGCTGGCCTCGGAAGTGCTGCGCGCCAACCACGGCATCCGCGCCTGCATCCGCGACCTGAAGGTCGAGCAGTTGGTGGGTCTGATGGAGATCGCCCATCAGGACGGCAACCGCACGATCGACCAGTCGATCGCCGCCCTGTTGGAGAACGGCGTGATCACCCGCGAGGAAGCCATTGCCCATGCGCGCGAGCGGCGTAACTTCGACCAGCCCGAGCCGCCCAAGAAACCCAAATCGATCTGGACCTGATGGAACTCCGCGTCAGAGACGTCCTCCGCCTGTTGTTCGTCGGCATTGCCGTGCTTGTCGGCGTGCTGGTGGCGCTGAAGCAGTACCGCATCTATCGCGACAAGGGTGAGCTGGTGAACGAAGTCCGCGAACTCACGTCCGAAGCGTCGTTCTACCGGCAGTTTGATGCCGCCGGGGCCGAGAGCGTGCTCTTGCGCACCGTTGCCGCCGTGGAGGATGCCCGCGACCTGGGTCTGCCGCCGACCGAGCTTTTCGACCGCGTCTATGAGCGCCGGAAAAAGGACCGCTTCGACTACCGATCATCCCAGCAGTACCCGGTGCGGGAGCAGCTGGTCCGGCGCACGCTCGACCAGGCCCATCGTGCGGCGGATGAACTCGGCCTCCTCAGTTCGCGGTATCTGAAATCGTTGCGCGACGGGGAGATGCCGCGCACGGATGCTGGGCGGCCGGTCATCCTTCCACTCATCGACCCGGCGATCTCACCCGGGTTCGAGAAGATCGTTCCCAACCTCGAGATCCACCCGCCGGAGACCGATCCGCATCGTGAACTGAATGCGATCCAGACCGCCGCCGCGCGCCAACTCGCCCGCGACCTCGAACGCGCCAGCCTGATCGAGGACAGCGTGGCGGACCTCATTCTCGACCGCTACAAGACGGAAGTGCCGGTCGAAGCGGAGTAAGGCCGGTCAGTTGAGTATGTAGTTCCCCCTTCAGGGGGTCTTCAGAGCCAGGGTGAAGCCCCTGGCGTGGCGAGACGTTAGATCTTTCCGGGATGATCCGATGTGCTGGGCTTCACCGCAAAGGGCGTAAAGTCCGGACCGGTGAGATCAAAGTCCACCATCCGGAACTCAAGACGTCTGCTGAGTTCCCCAAGCTTGTAGCCGCTAACGGTTTGACCCCCTGAAGGGGGGAACTACGAACAGAACTTCATACCGCGTAGGCCTCGCGGAAGCGGAGCACGGGGTCGCCGGGAGCGTGCGGGAGGCACATGCGGTCGATCATCTCCTCCCACTCGTCGTGGCCCTTGAGGATCTCGACCTCGATGCGCAGGAACCAGATCGGCACGGTCATGTCGGTGGGGCGGGGGAAGCGCACGGCGTCCTTCTCGGTGGTGACGACCAGCTCCATGTCGCGCTCGATGCAGCGGGTCATGAAGGCGTCGACCTCTTTGCGGGTGAAGCGGTAGTGATCGGGGAAATGGCGGCGGATCTCGACCCGCGCTCCGAGCCGCTCGATGCTGCGCTCGAAACTTTCCGGCACGGCGATGCCGGAAATCGCGGCGACCCACTTGTCGCGCAGGAATTCAAGATCCTCGCGGCGGCCGGTGAACAACTCCTCGAGATAGCGGGGGCCGTGGGTGCATTCGATGATGGGGGCGAAGCGGTTGTGACGGCGGAGTTCCTCGATCAGCGTGTCGTTCGGCGTGCCGTCGCACTTGGTGATGAGGATGTAGCTGGCACGGCAGAGATTGGCCGGCGGTTCACGCAGCGTGCCGCGCGGCAGCAGGTGGCCGGTGCCGTAGGGGGCGGTCTTGTCGACCAGCACGATGTCGGTGCCGTGGGCGAGCCGCAGGTACTGCAGGCCGTCGTCGAGCACCAGCGTGTCGGCCTCGAGTTGCCGCACGGCGAAGCGGCCGCCCTTGATGCGGTCCTTGTCGACGACCACCGAGACCCCGTCGAGGTTGCGGGCGAGCATGAAGGGTTCGTCGCCCGCGTATTTCGAATCCAGCAGCAGCGCGCGGCCGTCCGAGACGACCTTCGGCATGTCCTCGGCGTCGATCGGCTGGCCTTCGGAGTCCTTCCACTTCTGGGTCTCCTTGAGGCGGCGGCTCTTGTAGCCCCGCGAGAGGATCGCCACCTTGCGCCCGCGGTCGCGCAGGGTCTTCGCGAGCATTTCGGTCACGGGGGTCTTGCCGGTGCCGCCGACGGTGATGTTGCCGATCGAGATGACGTGGGTGCCCAGATGGGCCTGCTGTTTCCAGCGCTTGCGGAAGATGAGCAACCGCAGCGCGACCAGCCCGCGGAAGACGAAGGAAAGCGCGCTCATCGCCAGGCGCGTCATGCCCGCGCGGAATCCCCGGGCGCGGCCGAAGATCACATCGGCGCCCCAGCGTTCCAGCTCGGCGAGGGTTTCCTTCATGAAGCGTGCCGACTATGGGGGATGCGGGAGCCTGGGGCAATAGGTCGTATGGGACCTATGGGACCTATGTCGCTTCGCTGTGCTCGCGGAAATCCTCCAACTTCCCCGCCACGGCGGCCGGCACCACGGCGTGCACCAGCACGTCGTTTCCCTCGTAGTCGGTGGAAAGGATCTTGGCGTCCTCGTGAAGCAGGGCGACGAGGTCGGCCCGGGACTGCGGAATGCGGTAGCGCACGCGGCGCACGCGGTCGGCCAGTAAGTGCGAGCACTCGGTGAGGAGGGCGTCGATCCCCTTGCCGGTGAGCGCCGAGGCACGCAGGGCGTCGGGATAGAGCTGGTCGATCCGGGCGAGTTCCTCGGGGTCCTCGACGCGATCGATCTTGTTGAGCACCGTGATGACCTTCTTGTCGCCGGCGCCCAGCTCCTCGAGGACCTCGAGTGTGGTGTCGTGGAAACGCTCGATCTCCGGGGCCGAGGCGTCGAGGACGTGGATGAGGAAATCGGCGAGCACCGCTTCCTCGAGCGTGGCCTTGAACGCCTCGACCAGGCGGTGGGGCAGGTTGCGGACGAAGCCGACCGTGTCGGTGAGCAGCAGCGGCTGGCCGTCGGGCAGGTCGATGCGGCGGGTGGTGGTGTCGAGGGTGGCAAAGAGCATGTCCTTCGACAGCACGTCCGAGCCTGACAGGCGGTTGAGCAGGGTGGACTTGCCGGCATTGGTGTAGCCGACGATGGCGGCGTGCGGAGTGTCGAGGCGTTCGCGGTTCTGGCGTTGGGTGGCGCGCTGCTTGCGGACGTCCTCGAGTTCGCGCTTCGCCCGGTCGATGCGCACCCGGGCCATGCGGCGGTCGACCTCGATCTGCTTCTCACCCATGCCGCGG
This sequence comes from Haloferula sp. A504, assembly GCF_044385805.1. Lineage (NCBI taxonomy): Bacteria > Pseudomonadati > Verrucomicrobiota > Verrucomicrobiia > Verrucomicrobiales > Verrucomicrobiaceae > Haloferula > Haloferula sp. A504. The sequence goes on along the minus strand of NZ_JBISBU010000041.1, from coordinate 30,415 downwards.
GCGGCGGCCGCGCCGCCGGAGCCGCCGCCGCCCTCGCGGTCGAGGTGGCCCCACATCCGGGCCATCCGCGGCAGGGCATACTGCATGCGGGCGAGTTCCACCTGCAGCCGCGCCTCGCGGGTGGCGGCCCGCTTGGCGAAGATGTCGAGGATGACCTCCTCGCGGTCGATCACGCACAGGTCCGAGGCGGCCTCCCACTCGCGCTGCTGCGAGGGGGCGAGCTGGTTGTCGAAGACGATGCAGTCGCACTCGTGGGCCCTGGCGAGTTCGACGATCTCGGCGGCCTTGCCGGTGCCGCAGAGGAACTTCTTGTGCATCGAGCGCGACTTCGCGAGCAGCTTGTCGACCACCCCGATGCCCAAGGTGCGCACGAGCTCCTCGAGTTCCTCGAGCAGGGCCTCGGACTCGTCGGCTTCGCGGGGATCGAAGTAGAGGCGCACCAGCAGCGCCCGTTCGACCATCTCCGGCTTTTCGCGGACTTCAAACATGGAGTGGGGCGGGGGGAATAGCAGCGGGATTCCGGTCGTGCGAGGGCAAAGGTCGGGCCGGACCTCCGGGCCGACCGCGGGTCGGGGATCCCCGGTGTTCTGCCGGACGAGCGGGCCGCTCGTCCCTACCTGGTGTAGGCCGCCTTACGGACGAGCAACTATCCGTCAGGGCTGGATCGGGCCGGCTACCACGGATTTAGGGGGATTAAACGGATTACGTAGATTCTTTGGTCCCTGCAAATCTGCGTAATCCCCTCAATCTGCGGTTCCCAAAACCACCAATCTGTTGGACGGACCACACTAGCCCTCAGGCGCGAAGCTCATGATGATCCTGAAGCGGGCAGCTTCTTCCATCAACGACTTCAAGGAGCATCCTCGACCCTGTAGAAGGCGCTGGTGCCTGCGGGCAACACGACTTCCAGCGTCGTGGTGGCTCCGGTGGCGGTGAACGCGCCTCCGGGTGCCGCCACCGTGTCGGCGGTGACCGATCCTGCCGGCACCCCGAAGCTGGACAGATCGCCGGATTCGGTCAGCAGGTAGTCGGAGCCCGGGGCCAATCCGCTGATCTGGATCTGCAGCTTGTTGCCCGGGATCATGCCCACCGACTCGATTTTCGGGGCGCCGACCGGCACCTGCAGGGTGCCGGTGGCCTTGATGATGGCGTTGGTCTCGACCGTGAAGGAGTCGGCGGTTCCCTCGGCGTTCTGGTAGGTTTTGAATGAGGAGATGGGGAGGATCAGTGTCACATTGTAGGATCCTGGAGAGCTGCCCGTTGGTGTGAGTGTCACGGTTCCGGTGCCGTTGCCGGTGCCTGCGATGGGTTCCTCCTCTGAAACGGTTCGATCGATGGGGTTCACGCTAGGCGGAAAACCGAATACGTTCACAGTAATATCCCCCTCAAGGGTGCCGCCGATCACATTAAAAGTGTGTTCAGACGCATCGAACTCCCCATTGGCGATGCTTGTCATCGCGCCTGGACGAGTGGTCGTGAAGACCACGGTGGAGAGTCCATTGGCCCTCAGGTCATAGGTTACCGTGGTGAGGCCGTCGCGTGCGCTTCCGCCGAATATGAAGTCGTCGTCGCCGGGGTCGCCATCGTCGGCGAAAACGGTACCGCTTGTGAGGGTCAGCTCCGACGTCTTGTGTGTGGTCAGGTCTACGTCGAGCGTCGCATTCATCGAGCCGTTGAGATCACAGGTATCGGTGGATGGGGGCAGATCGAAGCCCTCTGCGGGCAAGGGATCGACCGTCATCGACAGGACATTGAAACCCGACCCCGGGGGTTCCAGCGTCAACTGGCAGGTCGCTTGAACGGCCCAGGCCTGGGTGACGAGCAGCGGGATGAAGGCAAATCGCATGGCGCGGAAAATCGGTGGCGGCGGCCCTCTTGTCAAAGCCCGGTTTCCATCCACCTCCGGAGGATTTCGACGGCGGCGGCCTGGTCGATCACCTCTTTCTGCCGCCTCGCCTTGCGGCCCGCCTGCCGCAGTTTTTCGGCGGCGTCGACGGTGGTGTGGGACTCGTCGACCAGGACGAGGGGGATTTCCGGCAGTCGCGCGGCGAGTTTTTCCGCGAATTTCCGGACTTTCGCGGCGGCGGGGCCTTCCTCGCCGTCGAGATTCAGCGGGAGTCCGAGGACAAGCGTCCGGATCCGCCGCTCGCCCGCAATCCCGGCGATGCGGTCGATCGGCGGGGTGGTGCGGAGGTCGATGGTCTCGACCGGATGGGCGAGAATGCCCAGTGGATCGGTGGCGGCGATGCCGATGCGGGCGTCGCCATGGTCGATGCCGAGGGCGGGATGGTGGAGTTCGGAGTTCAGATTTAAGAGTTCAGATTTCCGGACCTGAACCCTGCAATCTGCACTCTGCACTTGGTTAGAGCAGTTCGGGCGGGAGCTTCGGGGAGAGCTTCTTGATGTCGTCGGCCTGGTGGCGGTTGGCGATGAGCAGGGCGTCGCCGGTCTGCACGACGATCAGGTCGTCGACCCCGAGCAGCGCGATCTTGGCCCCCTTGCGATCGTTGAAGACGATGTTGTTCTGCGAGTCGATCTGGGCGACCGGGTCGTTGGAGCAGTTGTTGTCGGAGTCGGTCTCGAAATACTTCGCCACCGAGAGCCACGAGCCGACGTCGTCCCAGTCGAAGGTAGCCTCGATGTTGAGGACGCGGCCGGCTTTTTCCATGAGCGCGTAGTCGATGGAGATCGGCGTGAGTCCGGCAAACCGTGCGGCGACGGTGGCGTCCAGGTCGGTCGAGTTGCGGAGTTCGGCAACGAAGTCCGCCAGCTCCGGCGCATGGCGGCCGAGCTCGTCGACGACGGTCGGCAGCGACCAGACGAACATGCCGGCATTCCAGGAAAAGCTGCCGGCGGCGATGAAGGTCTCGGCCAGCTCGGCGCTTGGCTTCTCGCGGAACCGCTCGACCTCGAAGGGGCGGTTTTCACCCTCGAAGCCCGGGATCGATGCCGGCGAGCCGCGCTCGATGTAGCCGTAGGACGGGCAGGCCCATGTCGGCTTGATGCCGATGGTGACCACTCCGTTGGTGGCTTCGGCCGTGGCCACGGCGTCGCGCATCACGGCGTGGTAGGCTTCGGTGTCGCGGATGAGCTGGTCGGCGGGCAGGACCATCATGGTGGCGTCGGGGTCGCGGTTGGCGACGAGGCCGATGCCGAGGGCGACCGCCGGCGCGGTGTCGCGCTTGGCCGGTTCGGCGAAAATGTTCTCCTCCGGCAGCATCGAGGCGACCTCGCGCACGGCGTCGAGCTGCACGGCATTGGTGAGGATGAGGATGTTCTCGAGCGGGACCAGGCCTTCGAGGCGGCGGATCGTCTGCTCGAGCAGGGTTTCCTCACCGAAAAGCCGCAGCAGCTGCTTCGGGCGGGCATCGCGGCTCAAGGGCCAGAAACGGGTGCCGGAACCACCGGCGAGGATCAGGGCGTAGGTCGAAGGCATGTCGGCAATGGGCTGAGGGGGTGAACCGGGCGCACTTTAGGCACGAGGGTTCGGACGGAAAGCCTGAATCGGCGCGGTGCGTTTCCGGATTGTCCCCGCGCCGGGCACTGCTAGGTTCCCTTCATGAGTCACGAGAACGTTGATCCGGACATCGAGTGGACCGAGGCCTCCGCGCTGGCGTCGCCCGCCCTGCTGGGAGCCGCCGCCGGCCTGATCCTCGGGGAGGTGATGCACGACAATGCCCGCCGTGGCGTGGCGATCGGCCTGGCCGCCCTGGGCGTGGCAGCCCTGATGCCGCTCGCGGTGTCGGGGATTGTCGATCTGATCAATGGCCCGCATTCCCGCCGCGGTGTGCAGCGCCGGATCCGCGGGATCCGCGACGCGGGTGATGGCTTCGTCGAGACCCAGCTCGAAGACGCCGGGGTGATCTGATGCCGCGGATTGCCGTCACCGGCACCACCGGTCGGGTCGGGCGGGCGCTGGCACGGCGGCTGGCGACCGATCACGAGGTGATCGAACTGCCACGGACCGACTGGGATTTTTCCGATCCGTCGACGGTCGAAAGGGTGGGCGGACTCGGGTTCGACCTGCTCGTCCATCCCGCGGCGGTCACTTCGCTCGAGCGCTGCGAGGAAGAGCCGGAGCTGGCCAGGCGGGTCAATGCCGAGGCTCCCGCGGCATTGGCGGCGCTGTGTCGTCGGCACGGCGCGGCGATGATCCATTTCAGCACCGACTACGTGCTCGAGGGATCGTCGCCGGGCCTGCGGGACGAGTCGGCAGCCGTCGGGCCGCTGTCGGAGTATGCCCGGACGAAGCTCGCGGGCGAAGAGGCGGTGCTTGCCGGGGGCGGTTGCGTGCTGCGGGTCTCGTGGGTCCATGGTCCGGAGCGTCCGGCCTTTCCCGAGCAGGTCGTCGGGCGGGCGCTGGCCGGGCAGCCGCTGGCGGCGATCGACGACAAGTTCTCGCTGCCGTGCCACACCGGCGACCTCGCCGAATGGGTGGCGGAGTTGATCGACCGGGGACCGGGCAACGAGCTCCTCCACGCCTGCAATCCGGGCGAGCCGGTCAGCTGGAAAGACATGGCCGAGTGGGTGGTGGAGATCATGCTCGAGAGGGAAGCCATCCCGGGGCGTCCGGAAATGATCGCCCAGCACCTCGACGAGGTCCCGTTTTTCAAGGTCCGCCGTCCGCGCCACACCGCCATGGCGACCGGACGCCTCGCGCAGCGTCTCGGCCGGCCCCTGCGGCCGTGGCAGGAAGCCATGCGCGAGCACGTCACGGTCCTGTTGGACGATCTCCTAAGCCGTTGACCCGGGGGATCCGGCATGCGAGCTTTTCCCTGATCATGAATGCGCGCGTTCCCTGTATTTCAGCTCTCGGGCTGCTTCTCGTCGGTTGTGAGACCGGCGGACCGATCAATTCCAGCTTTGACCCACTCGATGCCGCGGGCGGGTATGGCACCCAGGCCAACGTGATCAACACCGGCTACCGTGCCGGGGAGTTCGTGACCGCGGTGATGGACAACACCGGATTCTACAAGGAACGCCCCGACGGCGAGGCCAATGCCGACAAGCTGCTCAAGGCCGATACCTCGATGAAGGTGATCTCGGACGATGGAAGCTTCGTCAAAGTCGAGCTCGACACCGGTGAGCTCGGATACGTCTCGACCGTGCAGGTGATGGGCGAAAACGAGGGGTCGAATTTGCCGCCGGGCTCCGAAGTTCAGGTATGGCCGCCGGTGGATGGTGGCCCGATCCCGGTTGCGGATCCGAGTGAAGCGGATCCCGACGTTCCGCTCGTGCCGACCGACATCGATCCGGACGCGCCGATCGACGAGCCAATCCTCCCGGACGTCGCGCCGGAGGACGATCCGGCGGTCGATATTCCGCCACTTCCCGATCCGGTGGATGCCGGAGCGGATGGGGCTGGAGAGGATGCCGCTGCGGACGGCGAGGCCGGGAACGACCCCGCGCCCGCTGCGGAATAAGAGGAGAGCCAGAGGAAGAGGAGAGCCAGAGGAGGGCCGCTCAGCCCAATTCGCCGAGCACCTTGCGGATCGCGTCGAAATCCGGGAGATCCTTCGGGTGGTCCTGAATGTCGACGTGGCGGACGATGCCGCCCTTGTCGATGACGAAGGCGGAGCGCTTCGGCACGCCGCCCATGATCAGGTTCGCTTCGGGGAGGAACTGCTCGTAGGCCACGCCGTAGGCCTTGGCCGCCTCGTGTTCGTAGTCGCTGAGAAGTTGCACCTTGATGCCTTCCTTCTGGGCCCAGGCTTCCTGAGCGAAGGGGTTGTCGCCCGAAACTCCGACGACGACGGCGTCGAGCGCCTCATACTCGGACATGCCGGCGGTGAGGTCGCAGAATTCCTGGGTGCAGACGCTGGTGAAGGCCATCGGGAAGAAAAGCAGGACCACGTTGCCCTTGTCGGTCAGGTCGCTGAGTTTCACCACTTCGGGGCCGTCCGCGCCTTTGCTGACGAGGTTGAAATCGGGGGCTTGATCGCCAATCTGGAGTGCCATGAGGATTGTTGGTTTGAGGTTCAGGCGGACTATGACCATGCTCGGGCGGAGGTCAACGGCTCATGGATTTTGAATTTTCACGGCTCGGGCACGAGCTTGCGTCACCGAGCGGCATCAGCGAACTGATGGAGGATCTCGGCAGTGCGCTGAACTCCGGGGAGGATGTAAAGATGCTCGGAGGCGGCCAGCCGGCGCACATCCCGGAGGTCAATGCCCTGTGGCGTCGGCGGATGGAGGAAATCCTCGCCGATCCCGGCGCCCTCGAGCGGATGCTGGCCAACTACGACCCTCCCCGTGGCTCGCCAGGGTTCATCGCCGCCCTGGTGAAGTTGTTCCGGCGCGAGTTCGGGTGGGAAGTCGATGAATCGAACTTCGCGGTCACCGCCGGGGGCCAGACGGCGTTCTTTTTCCTCTTCAACCTCCTCGCCGGGAACATGCCCGACGGTCGGCGGAAGAAGATCCTGCTGCCGCTCGTTCCGGAGTACATCGGCTATGCGAACCAGGGCACCTGCGGCGAAATGTTCCGCGCCGTCCCACCGAAGATCGAGAGAATCGGCGAGCACGAGTTCAAGTACCGGGTCAATTTCGACAGGCTGGAGATTGGCGACGACATCGCCGCGATCTGCGTGTCGCGACCGACGAACCCGACCGGCAACGTGCTGACCGACGGGGAGATCGCCCAGTTGTCGGACATCGCCAAGGTCCACGGCATCCCGTTGATCATCGACAATGCCTATGGTGCCCCGTTCCCGAATGTCATCTTCACCGAGGCGACGCCGGTGTGGGACGAGCACATCATACTCACCCTGAGCCTGTCGAAGATCGGCCTGCCGGGGACGCGAACGGGAATCGTCGTCGCCCATCCCAAGATCGCCGCGGCTGTCGCGGGGATGAGTTCGGTTGTCGGGCTCTCCAATCCCAACATCGGCCAGGCGATCGCCCGGCCATTGGTCGAGAGCGGGGAAATCCTGAAGCTGTCGAACGAGACCGTGCAGCCGTTCTACGTCGAGAAAAGCCGGCTGGCGCAGAAGTGGGTGGCGGAGTCCTTCGGCGATGACTTCCCCTACCGGGTCCACCGCAGCGAGGGGGCGCTGTTCCTGTGGCTGTGGTTCCCGGACCTGCCGATCACTTCCAGGGAGCTCTATCAGCGACTCAAGGAGCGCGGCGTGCTGATCGTGCCGGGGCACTACTTCTTCTTCGGTCTCGAGGATGAGGCATGGCGTCACCGTGACGAGTGCCTGCGCATGACCTTCACCATGGACGGGCCGACCGTGCGCGAGGGCATCCGCATCATCGGTGAGGAAGTGCAGCGGGCGTGGGGCCGATAAGGAGCAAGGAGCGCCGATTATGAAATCGGCACCCGCACGATTCGAGTTCAGGACGATGAGGCCGATTTCATAATCGGCGCTCCACCTCACGGTGGGTCAGCGCACCGGTCGGGCAAGCGGCGATGGCTTCCTCGGCGGCGATGCGCAGGCCTTCGTCGAGGGTGCCGTGGAAGGGCACGCCGAGGTGGACGTCGAAGCCCCGGCCGATGAAGGTCAGCCCCAGCGCTTCGGCATGCCTGCCGGCGACCTTGATGCAGTTGCCGCAGCGGATGCACTTGGCCGGTTCGAAGCGGACCAGCGGATGCTCGATGTTGCGCGAATACCGGAGCCGCTCGCCGGTGTTGTAGCGCTTCGGGTTGACCTCGTAGTCGATCGCGAGCTGGCGCAGCTTGCAGGTGTCCGCCTTGGCGCAGTGGCACATCACGCAGCGCCGCGATTCGGCCAGCGCGTGGTCGATATCGACCGTCTCTTCCCGGTGGGCGTCCGAGGATTCCTTGAGGAAGTCGTCCATCTCACCGTCGAGGAGTTTCCCCATGAAGATGGAAAAAGGCTTCGGCGGGCGTTGGACGGGCCGTCCGCGGAGGTGCTGGTCGATGCAACTGGCGACCGCCTTGGCATCGGCGACCGATTGCACCGGCTTGCCGGTCGGTCGCAGCACCCGGCCGGCGGCGAAAATCCCGGCGGTGCCGACGACCCTCATCGTGTCCTTGTCGACCTCCGGCTTGTCGTCCCCGGGTCCGGTGGCGATGAGAACGGCATCGAACTCGCCGAGCAGGGGCGCCGGATCGTCGATCTCCCGGCCGGTCACCAGTTCGACTCCGGACGACTTCAGCAAGTCGAGTTCGGCGGCGAGGGCCGTGCCGGGAAGATCGGGATACTCGCGGCGGATGCTGTCGGCGGGGCCGTCGGCGCGTTCGAAGACCACCGGTCGATAGCCCTGCCGGGCGAGAAACCAGGCCGCGGAAAGACCCGTGAATCCGGAGCCGATGATGGCGATCCGTTCGTCACGGACCTCCGCTGCCGGGGAAGGAGCGGAGGTCGCCCCGACATTGATGGCGTGAAGCACGAGCTCGGCGATGGCGACCGGTTCGTCGTGGGTGCCGCGACGGCAACCCGATTCGCAGGGCCGGTGGCAGACGCGGCAGAGGACGCCGGGGAGCGCCAGATCGCGGCGGACGATGCCGGCGGCCTGGTCCGGCTCGTCCTGGCGGAGGTGCTCGAGCACGGCGGGGATGGTGAGCTGCGCCGGACAGATGCGCTGGCAGGGCGAGAGGCAGTCGCCCATGTGATCGCTGAAGAGAAGCTCGAGCGCCATCCGGCGGGCACCCCGGACGTCGTCGGAGGCGGACTCGATTTCCATGCCGTCGACCACCTTTGAAGCGCAGGATGGGATGAGCTGCCCGCTGTGCTTCAATTTCACCGCGCAAACCATGCAGGAGGCCCCGGCCTCGTAGCCCTCCATGTGGCAGAGCGTGGGGATCTCGATGCCGGCGGCCCGGGCCGCCTCGAGGATGGTGCCATCCTCCCGGGCGGGGATTTCGCGGCCGTCGATGGTGATGGTGGGCATGGGTGAAGGAGCGCGCGACGCTGTCGCGCATCGTGAGTTCTGGAAGTTGGTGGAGTGGATGGGTTGGCGGGATTGGGAAGAGGTCGCGTTGGGATATTCCCTCAATCGTGAGGCATGGTGGCCGGAGTGGATTCGGTGGCGGGTTTCGAGGCGGTGCGCGACAGCGTCGCGCGCTCCTTGCTGGCGACGGTGATGGCATTCTCCGGGCACGCCTCGAGGCAGGCGTTGCAGCGGGTGCAGAGGGCGTCGTCGATGTGGTGGCGCTGGTAGGGGGTGGCGGCGATCGCATCGGCCGGGCAGCGTTGGGCGCAGAGCGTGCAGCCGATGCATTCGGCGGTGACCGAGTAGTGAATCAGGTCGCGGCAACTGGCGGCGGGGCAGCATCCGTCGAGATGGGCCTCGAATTCGTCCCGGAAATGCCGGATCGCGGTCAGCACCGGGTTGGGGGCGGTCTTGCCAAGGCCACAGAGCGAGGCGCGCTTCACCATCTCCGAGAGTTCCAGTAGTTCGTCGAGGTCCGTGCGCTTTCCCCGGCCCGAGACCAGGCGGTCGAGGATGTCGAGCATGCGTCGCGTGCCGACCCGGCAGAAGGTGCACTTCCCGCACGACTCGCACTGGCAGAATTCAAGGAAGTAGCGGGCGATCGAGACCATGCAGTCATGCCGGTCGAGCACCACCAGTCCGCCGGAGCCCATGATCGCGCCGGCTTCCGAGAGCGACTCGTAGTCGATGGGGGTGTCGGCGAGTTCCGCCGGCACGCATCCGCCGGACGGGCCGCCGATCAGGACGGCCTTGAAGGGCGAGCCATCGGGCGTTCCCCCGCCGATGTCCTCGACGATCTCGCGCAGGGTGAGACCCATCGGCACCTCGATCAGCCCGCCGCGCGCGACCTTTCCAGCCAGCGCGAAGACCTTGGTGCCCTTGCTCTTTTCGGTGCCGATCACGTGGAAGGCCCCGGCGCCGTGGCGCAGGATCCATGGCAGGTTGGCATAGGTCTCGACGTTGTTGATCAATGTCGGCCTGCCATGCAGTCCCTGCTCGGCGGGGAAGGGCGGCTTGAGGCGCGGGATGCCGCGGCGGCCTTCCATCGATTCGAGCATCGCCGTTTCCTCGCCGCAGACGAAGGCACCGGCTCCCTGGAACACCTCGAGGTCGAGGGAGATCCCGGAGTCGAACAGGTTGTTGCCCAGGCAGCCCCTTTCGCGGCAGATGCGGAGGGCTTCGTTCAGGCGCTCGACCGCCGCGGGATACTCGGCGCGGACGTAGAGGAATCCCTTGTCGGCACCGACGGCGTAGGCGGCGATGGCCATGCCCTCGATCACGCGGAAGGGGAAGGACTCCATCAGCATCCGGTCCATGAAGGCACCGGGGTCGCCCTCGTCGCCGTTGCAGATCACGTAGCGGTGCTCGGCCGCGGTGGCGCGGACCACCCGCCACTTGCGGGCCGTGGGAAAGCCCGCGCCGCCCCGCCCGCGCAGGCCGCTCCGCTCGACCTCGTCGATGACCTCCCCCGGAGCCATCCCGGCGAGGCATTTCCGCAGTCCGTCGAAGCCCCCGTGGGCGAGGTAGTCGTCGAGGTCGAGCGGGTCGAGACGGCCGTAATGTTCGGTGGCGATGTGGGTCTGCGGTCCGAAGAAGGCCGCCACCGGTGGCGGCGGATCCTGCTCGGGTGGGACGGGGTCGGGTGATCCGCCGATCAGGCGGTCGCAGGCAAGCGAGACCCCGTTCCGGATCCGGGGCCACAGGCCCTCCGGCCGGAAATGTCGCAGCAAGGTCGGCTCGACCTGCTCGGGCGTCAGCCCGGAAAAATCCAGCGTGGGCTCGCCGGGACGCGCCAGCCCGATCATCGGCGTGCGATCGCACATCACCACGCAGCCGACGCGCTTGATGGCGACCGGCAGGTTCCGGCGCCGGATCGTCTCCCGCAGCGCGTCGTGGGTGGCGCCGCATCCGCGGGCGACGCAGCAGGAGTCGAGGCACAGGCTCACTTCCCCGAGCGGACGGGACGGGGGCGCCAGGGGACGCGGCTTGCGGCGTCTGCGTGCGCGCTTTTGTCCGGCGAGAAAGCGGTCGATCAGCCCGGGTGCCTGTTCGCGGGTGAGGTGGCCGTGGGTCTGGTCGTCGATCTGCACCACCGGGGCGAGCGTGCAGCAGCCGACGCAGAACACCTTCTCCAGCGTGAAGCGCTGGTCGGCATCGGTGTCTTCGCCGGGGCCGAGGCCGAGGTGGTCGGAAAGCGCCTCGTGAACGATGCCCGCGCCCTGGATGTGGCAGGCGGTGCCGTTGCAGACGCGGATGTGATGGCACCCCATCGGCCGGTGCCGGAACTGGGTGTAGAAGGTCGAAACCCCCGCGAGGGTGGCGGGGTCGATCTCGGTGAGTTGGCAGACGCGCTCCAGCGCGGGCTCCGGCAGATAGCGATAGTGGCTCTGCAACTGCTGCAGGATGGGCAATGCCTGGTCGGTGCCGTGGCCGAGCCGGGCGACGACCTCATCCACGTAGCCGAGATCGACGTCAGCCTTCATCGCCTCCGATCGCGTAAAGGTGTTCCCGGCCCCGCAGGTAGATGCGGCCCGGTCCGAAGGCGGGGGTGGCTCCGATTTCCTCGCCGAGCGGGTGGCGTGCGACTTCGTGGAAACCTTCGGCGTCGACGTCGCCGATGATCGTCTCGCCTTCCATCGTCAGCAGCCAGAGACGACCGTTCACCAGGACCGGCGAGGCCTGGAAGTCGTCCTCGAGATCGTGTTCCCAGACTTGATCGCCGCTCTGCGCGTCGTAGGCGAAGAGCCGGCCGTAAACGACGGTGTAAACCCGCGGGCCGTCGCACAGCAGGCTGCAGATGTCCGGGTAGTCGTCCTCGTCGCGCTTCCAGAGCACGTGGCTGTCGGTGACGTCGCCGCGGCCGTCGACCTTCACCGCGATCAGGCAGGCACCGGTGTTGGTGAAATAGGCGACGCCGTCGTGATACGCCGGCGATGGGGCGACATCGCCGGACATCGCCTTGACCTTCCACAGCTCGGATCCGTCGGCCGGGTCGTAGGCGATGATCCAGGGGTTGGCCGCCGTCAGGATCTGCGGCTGGCCCTCGTGCTCGATGACCATGGGGGAGACCCACGAGGCCGGCACGGGCCGGTCGGTGGACCAGCGGGTCTCGCCGGTGGCGGCGTCGAGCGCGAGAATGCGCGACAGGCCGTCCTCGGCACCGCCGCGGTCGTAAACGACGATCACCAGGTCGCGCCACATCGCCAGCGAGTTGGCATGGCCGTAAAGGTTGTCGGCCTCGCCGAGGTGCCGCGCCCAGAGCGGGCTGCCATCGGTGCCGACTCCGACGATTTCGCCATTGGCAAAGATCGCGATCACGCGACGACCGTCGGTGACCGCGGTCGGTGCGGCGAAGCCGGTTTCCTCCATCACCGCGGGGGGATCGAAGCGGCTGCCTTGGGGAGTGCTGACGGGCGCGCTCCACAGGATCCTGCCGGTCGTGGCATCGATGCCGTAGATCGCGCGCTCGTCCTCGGTCGCGCCGCTCAGGTAGATCCGGTCTTCCCAGACGACTGGCGAGTTTTCCCCGGGGAGGGGGATGGCGGTCTTCCAAAGGATGCCTTCACCGGTTTCTCCATTCCACCCGGCGGGGAGCTTGTCGACGGTCGCGACGCCCATGCCGCCGGGGCCGCGGAAGCAGGGCCACTGGGCCGCCCATTCTTCGGGCTCGGGCCACCACGCCTCGTTCACGGTTGGCGCCGGTTCGGGGAGGTCACCCCCGACGGCGGGGGCGGCCTGCCATTGGCGGGTGCGGCCGCCGACCATGGCGGCGGTCAGGCCGGTGAGCACGATCAGCGTGCCGCCGACGGCCTTCGCCGCGACTTGGGCGGAACGCATGCGGTCCTCCGGTTTGGCGGAAAAGACCGGGACCCGGGGTCCGCGCAGGTGGCGAGCCAGGTGCAGGGCGACGATGAAAGCCAGGCCGCCTCCGAGCAGGGTGAAGCCGCCCCGGGTGGCGAAGCTTTGGCGACGGAAATACTCCAGCCGGAGATCCTGATCGAGGGTTCGGATCCGGTCCTTGAGGTCGGCGTCGCCCGGGTCGGCGGCGAGTTGCTGCTTGAGGCCGACGAGCTTTTCGGAATCGACCAGGCGGAAGCTTTCGTCGGCCCGGTGGAGCTGGATGCCGTTGTGCCACAGCAGGCCTGCCAGGACGGCGCAGAACACGCCGGCCACGATCGCGATCCGGTGGACGGCGACACGCAGGGCGGAGCGGACTTCGGGATCAGACATGGCTGCCTCCGGGGATGTCAGTGGGAAGACCGAGCCGCTGCCGCTCGTAGGGGCAGGAGCTGAAGCAGCGGGCACAGGAGACGCAGTCGGCTGCGTCGGTCTCGTAGTCCGCCGTCGGCCGCGGAAAGGCCACGCGGATGAGATGGAGCGCGGCGGCCACGCCGAAGATCGCCCCGAGGATCCGTCCCAGCGTGAGCGAACGTTCCTCAAGTACGGCGACCGCCGTATTCAGCGAGGTGCGATCCGCACCGGACTGCCGCCAGGCGGTGATTTCGTCGGGTGCCGGTTCGGGCAGCGTGCCGGCATCGGCCATCGCCACCTGCCCGGCCAGTTCCCCGGTGGGATGCCATGCCACCGAAACCAGGCCGACCTTTCCTCCCAGCCAGCCGAACAGCACGGCGGCCAGCGGCACGAGAACCAGCAGGGATAGGGTGCGCAACCGGGCATCCCGGTCGTCGGCGGGGGCGGTGGGCGTCCGGGTCGGCAGGTGGATCGCGCCGTAGGGGCAGGCGTTCTCGCACAAGCGGCACTGCGAGCAGTGGTCGGGCGTGACCGAGGGGCGGAAGCGCGAGACCCGCGAAAGCAGGCCGAGCAGGGCGCCGTAGGGGCAGAGCCAGCGGCAGTAGGGGCGGCCGACGAACATCGAAAGCACCAGCAAAACGCCGCCGACCAGCAGCATCGTCCGCGGGCCTCCCATCCTGAAGATGCCGACGAAGGGGTCGTACTTGCAGATCAGGAACATCCCGCCGGTGGCCGCCAGCAGGACGGCCAGGGTGAGGTAGATCCACGGCAGCAGGCGCAGCGGCTGGTCGAGCCAGTGGGGAACCTTCAGCGGACGGACGAGCACGAGGTCCTGGATCGCCCCGTGGGGGCAGACGCCGGCGCAGAAGCTGCGGCCCCAGATCAGCGCGGTGAGCAGCGGCAGGCTGAAGAAGGCGATCACCGCCAGCGGCACCGCGTAGCCCGGATCGGCGAGCCCGAGCGCGACATTCTGCACCGAGCCGATCGCGCAGACGCAGCCGCGCCGCCAGAAGCCGAAGTAGGCGAGGGCCACCAGCGAAAGGATGACGAGGCCCTTGCGCGAGCGGAGGCGGAGCGAGATCCACGAGGCCAGGAGAAGGCCGAGGCTGAGCGCGGCGACATCGATCCACGCCTGCGTTCTCGCTTGGGAGGCGGGAACGACGGTTTCGGGGATCTGATGCCCGCCGCTGAAGTCCGGCGGCGGGAAGCGCTCGATGCCCAGAGCGGGCAGTGCCAGCAGCGCCAGGAGCAGCAGAATTCTCACGCCTCCTCCTTTCCTCGCAGCAGGTAGGGCTCGGAGCGGGGGACCAGGCGGAAGGCCTCTGCGGGGCAGGCGGTGGCGATCGCGCAGCGGTTGCAGTCGACACAGCGGTCGTGGTTGACCTGGAGGTAGAGCGAGCCGTTGCCGAACATGTTGCAGCCCTTGACGCATTTGCCGCAGCCGACGCAGAGGTCCGGCTTGATACGGTATTCGTAGTAGGGATGTTCGATGTAGGTCCGCTCGATCGCCCCGGTCGGGCACAGCTGGTTCTCGGCACCCTCGTCGAGGTTCACCGGGTCGGGTTCGAAGTAGCCGGTGCACAGCTCGCAGTAGCCGCACATGCCATGGGAGTGCACCGTCTTCACCGCGGAGATCTCAAGCACGCATTCGGTGGCGCACAGACCGCACTGGATGCAGGCGTCGGGATCGATCTGCCACACCTCGTCGTCGCGCTTGTCGCGAGTCGCCAGCGCTCCGGTGGCGGTGCCGATGCCCAGCAGGCCCAGCCCGCGAAGGCCGCCCGAGAGCAGTGCGCGGCGGTTCATTCCGGGGGCCTCAGCCATCGCCGTCCTCCTTTCGAACCATGATTCGCACCGTGCCGCCGATCGCGTCGAGGATGAGCACGCGGCCCGCGGCATCGACCACCACGTAGATCCCCGCGCTTGCCGCCTCGGGTGTGCCGGCCTGCGTGGCCTGCACATACTCCGGGAAGGACTCGGTGCCGGCGACGATGCCGGTGAAGGCACCGCACTCGTCGTAGGTTTTGACGCGGGGCAGGCCCTTCTCGCCGGTCACATAGCCGCCATCGGGAAGCAGCGCGAAGCTGACGGGATTGCAGCAGCCGCAGAAGCCGTCGATCGCGAACGAGGCCCGGCCCCAGGCCAGCTCGAGGTCGCCGTCGGTGGTCCAGGCTTCGATGGTGTGCTTGCCGGGATTGGCGATGCGCAGCAGTCCGTCGGGTGCAGCACGGACGCAGAAGTAGGGACTCGGCACGACGAAGCCCTCGATGCCCTTGTCGGGATCCCGTTGTCCGATCGTTTGGAGCGGGCGCCCTTCGAGATCGAGCACCCGGATCACCCGGGCATGGGCATCGGCGAGGAAGATCCGCGAGTCGGCGACGGCGATCGAGGTCGGCAGCACGTCTTCAAGTTCCCAAACGGCGCGGACCTTGCCGTCCGGTGCGATCACCTGCACCTGGTCGGGAAGGCCGGCGAGCAGGCTTTCGTCCGGCAGCACGGCGACGGCGTGGACCCGGCCTTGGATCGGGCTGAACCCGAGCTCCCGGCCGTCGGCATCGAAGCGCCGGATGCCGTCGTCGCCGCAGACGAGGATGTGGCCCCCGGGGGTGGTGCAGAGATTACGGGGGCGCTCGAGGCCGCTCGGGAACCGGCTGAGCTCGCGCCATTGGATCAGGCCGGGGTCGGAGGTCTGAAAACGGGAGACGTCGTAGGTGAACTCGGGTCCGAGCGGTGGACGCTTCGGGGCCGGGGGGTCCTGGGTGAGGCGCTTGACGCCGATCCCGCCCAGCGCACCGAGGCCGGCCAGACCGCCGCCCCACAGGGTCGCCCGCAGCAGCCGGCGACGACCCGAATCGGGTTCTGACCTTTGCTCAGCCATCGTCGGAAGGATACGTCCGGGGGATGCCCGCATGCTTGGCCGATTCTGCCTTTGGCAGCGCACAGCCATCGAAAAGCGGACAGCCGCCGCAGGGGCCCCGGGTGCGGCATTCGCCTTTCAGCGAGCGGGCACCCAGCCATGCGGCGACGCCACCGACGGCCCCGAGTCCTCCGTAGCGAAGGCTGCGGCGGACCATTTCGCGGCGGGTGAGGGTGGGTTTCATGGGGAAGGATCGAGGCGAAGATCGAGGCAGCGCATTTCGGTCAGGTCGCGGACGATGAGCAGGCCGCCGGCGATCGCCATCGGGGCCCACGAATCGTGGCCGTCGAGCACCTTGGCCCGGGCCAGCATTTCGAAGCGCTCGTTCGATGCCGCCGCCATGGTGAGTTCACCGTGGTCGTCCATCACCAGCAGCTTGCCGTCGGCGATCAGGAAGGGTCCGAGCCCGAAGCGGTGCGAGGGACCGCTGCTCCAGAGCACGCTGCCGTCGGGGTCGAGACACACCAGCTCCCCGTCCGGCCGCACACCGAACAGGTGATCCTCATACCAGATGGGGGTCTGCTGGGTCGCGCCGAAGGCATCGTCGTCGAGGCGGAACAGCGGTTCGCTTTTCCAACCCTCGGTTCCCGAGCGGACCTGCAGCATCAGGCTGCCGGCCTTGTAACCTCCGGACAGGAACAGCCGCCCGTCGGGCAGCGGCACCGGGGTCGGCACGGTGGCCAGGCTGATCCGCCATTCCGGGGTGCTCCACAGCAGGGTGCCATCTTCGGCGGAAATGCCGGCCACGCCGCGGTGACCGCAGTAAACGTAGGTCCGGACCCCTTCGATCTCGGCGACCGCGATCGAGGCGTGGGTCATTTTCCAGGAGAGTGTGTTCGGGGTGCTCCACAGGGTTTCGCCGGTGGGGAGGTCGAGGGCGCAGAGCAGGGGGCCGTCGGGCGGCCTGCCGGCCGGTGCGAGGATCACCCGGTCGCCATCGACCAGCGGACACTGGCCGGCATACCAGGGTGGGATCTCGGTGCCGTGGTCGCGCACCAGGTCGGCGCCCCAGCGGAACTCGCCGGTGGCGGCATCGACGCAACTCACGTGGCCCATCGGACCGAGCGCCACGACCGCATCGCCCGCAACCGCGGGCACCGTGCGGGACATGCCGTGGTTGCGCTTGACCGCGACCGGGTAGGAGAAGCGCCAGATTTCGCGCCCGTCGGCGAGCGACAGGCAGCGCAAGGCATCGGCCTGCGCTTCACGGTCGTAGTCCATCAGGTAGACGCGCCCCGCATGGATCGCCGGCCCGGCGTAGCCTTCGCCGACGGCCACCGACCACTGCTGCGGCGGTCCTTCCTCCGGCCACGAGTCGAGCAGCGGGATGCGCTCCGGTGAGATGGCATCGAGGCCCGCACCACGAAAGCCCGGCCATGAGCCCGGCAGTTCCGCGGCAATACCCGGACCCGCGGTGGTGGTCCCGGACTCGAGCGGAGAGGGTCCGCTCAACGCGGCCGCGTCCTTCCGCCCTGCCGCCGGAATCCGGAGCGAAACCTCATCCGGCCCACCACGAAAGGCGAAGACAAGCAGACCCCCCGCCAGCAGCGCGAAAGCGAGCGGCGCGAGCAAAGTCGGCCACGACCGAAAAGCGGTCATGGAAGGATCCTCGGATTTTTGTGACTCATTCACAAGCAATGACTCATGAATACGCAGGCGATGCGCAGCGATTGCCGGGATTTGCGGGGCGGGGGAGGAGGTTCGGCCCGGCAACCGGCATCGGTGCTGCTCAGCGTTCCTCCGCGATTTCGAGTTCCTTCAATGTGCCGCGCAACCAGTGCAGCGACTTCTCCAGCAGCGGACCGCCCTGTCCCTCGCACTCGATGCTGAGGTGGCCGTCGAATCCATGGTCCCGCAGGATCTCCAGGCAGCGCTTGATGTTGTCCGCGTTGGCACCCTCGCCCACCGAGCAGTGGCTTAGCGCGATGCCGGTCTGTCCACCGCGGGCGATCGCGGCGAGCGATTCGCTCACGTCCTTCACGTGGACGTGACTGATCTTGTCCTTGAAGCGCTCGCAGAACGCCACCGGATCCTGGCCGGCGATAAAGCTGTTGCCGGTGTCGAAGTTCAGCCGCAGGAAATCGCTGTCGACGAAGTCGAGCATCCGCTCGAGCATCTCGGGCTTGGTGGTGAAGTAGCCATGGACCTCGATGTTGATGGTGATCTCGTAGGCCTCGGCCACCTCGAGGATCTGCGCATACTGGCGCTTCATCATCTCCATCGCATCCTCGTCGGAAAGTCCTTCCGGCCGGTGCAGACCGTCGGTGGTCGCGATGCGCTCGCAGCCCGCGAGTTTCGCCCACGGCAGGGTCTTCAGCACGTAGGGCACGCCGTAGGTCGGGCCATCCACGCCGGATAGCGGAAAGGCGGCATCGACCTGCGAGAAGGCCACCCCCTGTTTCGCCATCCGGTTCCTGAGCATCAGCGGGTCCTCGTAGAGTGCCACGTGCGGCTGGTAGCCGAGACCGTGGATCCAGCTGACCCCGTCGATCAGTCCGCACTCGATCCAGTGCACGTCGTTCTTCTCGGCCCAGTCGACACAGTGCTGGAAGTCCTTGAAGGAGGTGTTGAAGGCGTCGGTGTGGAAGGAAATCTTCATCGTGGAATTCATGGGTTTGGGGATTTCAAGCCGGCGGCCCACGCGGTCGCCTGCCGGTAGAGTTGCCGGACTCCGGAGGCGGCGTAGGCCTCAACGTCATGCCCGAGCGTGCAGAGGAAGACCCGCCCGCTGCCAGGTTCGAAGGCGAAGGCCTGCGGCTGCGGGGACTTCTTCACCTTCGAGTAGGCGTCGCAAAGCAGGTGGATCTCCGCGGTTCCCTTGAGGCAGAAGTAGAGTTCGTCGTCGGTCACGAAGTCCCCGAGTCCGCGCGTCACCGGGTGTTGCGGGTCGACCACCCGCACCGTGAACGGGCCGCGCTTGTCGTGCCCCTCGCCGTTCCAGACGCGCCCGGCAAGCTCCACGAACTCCGGCCATTCCTCCATCGCCCCGCAGGCGAAGTGGGAAAGGCACATGCCCCCGCCGCCGCGCACATGGCGGTCGAGGTTTTGGTGCATCGCCGGGGTGGATGGCAGCGGGCCCCCGTAGTTCTTGAAGTGCAGGAAGATCACGTCGTAGGTGTCGAGTTGGGTGAGGCCGAGCGCGTAGGGAGTTTCGCAAATCGTCACCTCCATCCGCGGATCCTCCTCGATGATCCCGGCCATCACCGGGCCGGTCTTGCGCCAGTGATGCCCGGGGAAGTCCTGGCCGGAGACGAGCAGCACCTGCTTGTCTGCGGCCGTCCCGCTTCGCTTCATGATCCACAGCTCGCTGCACACCGCGTTCGGGCCGGCAAGCTTGCGGATGCTGAGTTTCAGCGATCCATCGACAAGCTGCCCGGGAAGCAGGGCGAAGCGGATCCGCACCGGTGTCGGCTTGCCCTCGTCCCAGGCCACCGCCCGCGTGTCGGGAAGCACCTCTCGGCCGTTGATGTCCAGGGCCTGCCGGCGGCCGTTCCCGTCGACATCCCACCAGGTCATGCCGAGCACGTAGTCGGTATCGGGGAGCAGGCCACGGACCGAGAAGTCGAGCGACTCCGCGGCAAAGGCCACCGACATCGAGGGATCGGTGCCCGGCCCGCTGTTCCAGTCGCGGCCGTTCAGGCACTCGAGGGTCACGCCTCCCTGCTGGATCGTGGCCCGGGGTCCACAGTCCAGGTAGGCAGCCACCTCGAACCGGCTTGGTGTGTCCGCATCAAACTTTCCCGGCGGCAGGAAACCTCCGGATGGCCTGCCGGATTGAGGCGGCCCACCCATCGGATCGAGCGGTGCCTCCGGCTTGAGCGTCTCCAGACGGTTCGCCATCGACTCCAATGCTTTCCGGACTCCCGCGGATGATTCGCCACCCCGGGCCCTCAGTCGGGTCGCCGCCTTTGCGTAGTCGGCCTGGCGGCGCGCCAGGGTCCACACCGAGGCCTGCAGGTCTTTCTCGACCGGCGAGCCTTCGGCAGAAGTGAAGGCCTGCATCACCTGATCGAAGGCTTCCGGCGGCGATGCCATTCCGAGGGCGGCCGCGGCGGCCTTGCGGTTCGGGTTGTTCTCGTCGCCGACCACCCCGAGAAGTTGATCGACGCAGGCGGTGGTGCCTCTCGCCGCGGCCAATTCGATGGCCCTGGCCTGCCGGTCGGGGCGGTCGCTCCGCAAGGCGCCTTGTAAAAGCGCCTCCAGCACTCCCTCTGGCGCGGCAAGCAGCCCGTCCCGGGCGGCGGCGGCCATGGTCTCTTCCGCCGCGCCGGCCCACTCGAACAGCCGTTCAAGGTCCTCATCGCGACCCACCGTTCCGAGCTGCCGGATCGCCGCCAGTTTGGCATGGCCGCCACCTTCGCTCGAAAGATGGCGAATCACCTCGACCTTCTCCGGTGCATCCAGGCGCAGCAGCACGTTCATCGCCACCACCTGGCGCGCCGTGCCGAGCTTCGTGATGTTTGCGCCGAGCCACTCGCAGGCCTTGTTCGCGGCCACTCCCCCGGCGACCACCTCCATGGCCGCCCGCGCCAGGGTCTCGTCGTCGCCGAGCCATGCCCTGGTCAGGACCCCGACCGGGTCATCCGAGGACATCACCTCCGCCTTGAAACGGCCGGTCCGGCTGGTCGCCGCCGCGCCGGCAGCCGACCGCTCCCCCAGCGCGTCCAGCGCCGCCCGGGCGAGGTCGGAAAAATCTTCGTCCGCCACGAGTGTCTTCAGCACCGGAACGCTCGCCTCGGTCGCCAGGTCACTGAGCCACAGGCAGGCCTCGCGCCGCGCTGCCAGGGTCGCCTCCGATTGCACAAATTCGAGCAGCAGTTGTTCGTGCTTCGCCCGCCTCACCGGGTCGTCGGCCCCGCGGAACGCGCCCATCCTTGCCTCGTGCAGAACCTTCTTCGAGTCGCCATGCTTGTAGGTGGCGAAGTTCTTCAGCGCGTCTCCAAGCTCCGCGGCGGCCAGCGCGCCGCAGGTCAGGAAAAGGAAAAACAGTTTCATCATCCGAGGTGCTTCGAGCTTCATGCCAGCTTCCAGGGATTGCGCATCGGCCGGCCCCGCAGGCGGTTGGCCTGGGCGTCATCGATGATCGATTCCGTCTTCCCGTCCCAGCGCAGCGGCCGCTGCACGTCGATGCCGATCTGGGTCAGGTGGCAAAGCGTCGTCGATAGGTGCCCGGTCTCCACCGGCGCGGTCAGCCGGGAGCCGTCCCGGATCGCATCGATCAGGCTGCGGAAGTGCTCCGCCTGGCCGCCGCGGTCGAGCAGTTGCAGCTCCGGGTCGTCCTTCGGCCAGCTTCTTTCGACGAGATGGGGCGGATTCGACCAGACCTTGCCGCGGGTCGCGGCCACCCAGCCCTTCTTGCCGACCACCACGATTTCGCCGGGCACCTTCGGGCACTCCGGGCGATCCTGCGTGAGGTAGATGATCTTCTTTCCATCGGCGTAGGTGATCTCGGAATGCCACGAGTGGCAGGTGTCGAAGATGCCGGTCTCGGGATATTTGCCGCGCGCCTCGACCTTCACCGGCGCCTCATGGTCCTTGCCCAGCGCGAACTGCGCCGAGTCGACGTGGTGGCTTCCCCAGGCCGTCACCCAGCCGCCACCGAAGGCCGAGGTGAAGTACCAGCCGGGCGTTCCCTTGCGGATCGCCAGCTCGCGGAAGAACGGCGTCCGGGGGGCCGGGCCGGTGAAGAAATCGTAGTCGTAGCCCTCCGGCATGCGGGTGTCGGTCGGATCCCCCCCGATGTGTCCGACCGGGGAGATCGCATAGACCTTCTCGATCTCGCCGAGGAAGCCGTGCTTCGCCAGCCAGGTCGCGCGCTGGAAGTAGCGGGTCGACCGCTGCTGGGTGCCGTGCTGCAGCAGCACCGCGTTGCGTTTCACCGCCTCGACCACCGCCCGCCCCTCCTCGATCGAGTAGGCGAAGGGCTTCTCGAGATAGAGATGCTTGCCGTGGTTGGCCGCCTCGACCGCCATCAGCGCGTGCCAGTGGTCCGGAGCGGCGATGCTGACGACATCGACTTCGGGGTCGGCCATCATCTCCCGGTAGTCGTGGTAGGTCTTGCAGTGGGTGTCGCCGTTTTGTCGGTCGACCTCCGCCTTTCGCTCCATCGTCCTCAGCGGCCAGATGTCGCAGACCGCGACCACCCGCACGCCGGGGATTCGGGAGAAGTCGGCGACGTGCGAACGACTGCGTCCACCGGCCCCGGCGACGGCCACGTTGAGCGTGCGGGACGGCGCCTCCGCGCCGAAAAGGCGCGCGGGCAGGACCATGGGAGCCGCGGCGATGGCGCAGGACTGCAGAAACCGGCGGCGGGGAAACATGGGCGTTGTTCTCATCGGCTTGGATGGCCGGACCGATGGCCCGGCATGGTCGGTTCAGGAGGAATCGTGGTGCCGGACCTCCCCTCCGGATGGATCAGACGATCTCCTCTTTCGCGGCATCCCAGCGGACCTGCCGTTTCTCGCGGAAGGACTCCATCGACATCGCGATGACCGCGGTTTCGATGAAGGCCTCGTCCTCGTCGCAGCGCGGCTTCTCGCGGGTGCGGACGCAGTTGAGGAAGTCCTCCATGTGGTCAGGCCGCCGGTGCTCCTTGCCGGCCTTGAAGAACTCCGTCGGCTCGGGTCTCGGGTGGCGGGCGATGCGGTGGGCGGCCTCGTCGCCGAAGATCTCGAACAAGGAGGCATTCTGGCCGATCGAGTTGAAGATCATCCGGCCGTCGCGCCCGATGTACTCCGGCGATTGCGAGCGCCGGGAGTTCATGCAGCCCTCGTAGATCACCGAGCAGTCCTTGTCCTCGAAGACGAAGGAACTGAGCCAGGTGTCGGGCACCTCGCGGTCGTCCTTCCAGTAGGCGTTGTGGGCGTGGGTGGTGCAGGTGTCCGGAATGCCGTAGCGCAGGACCGTCTGCACGTGGTCCAGTTCGTGGGAAAGCAGGTCGCCCGCCTGGCCCGTGCCGTAAGGCCAGTAGCAACGCCAGTGCCAGAAGTGGCGCTCGTTGAAATCGATGGCCGGCGCATCGCCGAGCCAGCTCTCCCAGTCGAGGTCCCGGATGACCTGCTCCGGATCGGGCCGTTCATAGTTACTGTAGGTGCCGTACCAGCGCCATGGCGGACGCTCGTCGGGGCCGTTGAAGAAACGGCCGGTGTTGACCAGGGTGACCTCTCCGATCGCCCCCTCCTCGATCAACCGGCGGCCTTCGTCGGCGGCGGCGAGCTGGCGGCCCTGGTGACCGAGCTGCATCACCGCCTTGGCGTCCTTCACCGCCTTGCGCATGCGCTTGGCGGACTCGACCGTGGTGGTCCACCCCTTCTCGCAGTAGACGTCCTTTCCGGCCTTCACCGCGTCGATCAGCATCCGCTCGTGCCAGTGGTCCGGGGTGGCGATGATGACCGCCTCGATCTTCGGATCCTCGAGCATCTTCCGGTAGTCCGTGAAGGTCGCCACGTCGGGATTCCCAGAGGGTTCGATGCCCCTCTCGAGGTGCGGCTTGTAAACGTCGCAGATGGCCACGACCTGGCACGACTTCCGGCTTCCGGCGGCCTGGATCAGGTTCTGGCCCCGGGTGCCGATACCGATCTGAGCGACCCGCACCGGCTCGGCGGTCGGCTCGACGCCCTTGACGATGGCGGGTGCCTCGACGGTGCCGGTGGCCGCGGGGCTGCCGGTGGTCCCGATCAACGAGCTGGCAGCGGTCAATCCGGTGCTCTGAATAAATCCGCGACGTGAAAACTGAGCGTTGGTTGTCATCTCCCCGGATACGGTGGAAGCGGCGGATTCCGAACGTTTGCCGCCTGATCCCAGAACGGATGCGCAGAAATCCGCGAGCGATGCGCAGGGGATCACCCTGGTCTCAGGCGGGTCCGACAGTGTCTGGAACGAGAAGACCCGGTCCTTCGATGTGATTCGCCGGGATGACGACACCAAGCTCATTCCGTGGGATGCCGTCGTCGACATCGGCGAAGGCAGCATCATCACCGGGCGGGATCGTGTGGGAGGGCACAAGTTCTCCGTGGCCGGGGGCGAGGCCACCTTCGGAGGGGAGATTCGCTACCGCAAGGCGAGGGCCCTGAAGGTGCTGTGCGACAGGAGCCTCAAGAGCGAAGGCTTCGATCTCTCCGGCACTTCGAAGGCATGGAACGGCTACACCGATTCCGAGGTGCGGATGATGAGCAAGCAAGAGCGGGAGGAGCAGACTCCGGATGCCCTGAACAGTGGATTTGTGTTTCACCACCGCTACCTCAAGGGCGGACTTGAAGGTGCGCTTGCTGCGTTGAGGAGAATGCACCAGACCTTCGGCGGCGAAGCCTCGTCTGGGGCGTGAGGTTCAAGCTGGGATCGACATCGACGGATGGTGGGAAGAAGCCGATTTCATCATCGGCGCTCCTTTCAATCAGCGATGGTCGTGCCGAAACGGGAAATCTTCTTGCTGAAATATTCCTGTACGCGATCCTGTCCGGGTGAAGGCGATTTCTTACACGGCCGCTCGCGAGACTCTGGCGGCCACGATGCAGTCGGTCTGCGACGACCGGGAGCCGGTGATCATCACGCGGAAGCGCGATCAGGCGGTGGTGATGATGTCCCTCGACGATTTTGAATCGATGCAGGAGACTGCCTACCTGCGCCGCTCACCGGCGAATGCCGAGAGACTGGATGCCGCCGTCGCCCAGCTCGAATCGGGCCGCGGTCGGGAGAGGGCGCTTCCGGAAGCGGAATGAAGTTGCGGCTGATCTTTGCGGATCAGGCTTGGGAGGACGTCTGCCATTGGATGTCCAACGATCGGAAAGTCCTGAAGCGCTTGATCCGCTTGATTGACGAGTGCCGATCGACGCCGTTCGAAGGGATCGGCAAACCGGAACCCTTGCGGGAAAACTGGTCCGGCTACTGGTCCCGGCGGATCACGGACGAGCACCGCTTGGTTTACAAGGTCTCGGATGGCGAACTGTGGATCGCCCAAGCGCGCTACCACTACACCCGATGATGGCCGGGCCCGTCGGTGGCGGGAAGATGCCGGGTTCCTAACCGGAGGTCTGTTCAATCGAGAAACTTTCCAGGATTGAGGATGCCCTTGGTGTCGAGGGCCCGCTTGAGGGCGCGGTGGACGTCGAGGCCGGTTTCGCCGAGGGCGGCCTTGATCCACGGTTGCTTGGCCAGGCCGACCCCGTGTTCGCCCGTGATCGCGCCGCCATGCTCGAGAACCCACTGGAACAGCCGGTCGACGGCGGCATCGGCCTTCTCGCGGACCTTCGGGTCGTCGTAGTCGGCAACCATCAGGTTGGTGTGGATGTTGCCGTCGCCGGCGTGGCCGAAGCAGGCGACGGGAATGCCGGTGGTCCGCTCGAGTTCGCGGGCGTAGTTGACGAGTTCGACCAGCTTCGAGCGGGGGACGACGATGTCCTCGTTGAGCTTGGTCAGGCCGGTGTCGCGCAGCGAGTAGGAGAACTCGCGGCGGAGCTGCCAGATCGCGTCGCAGGCGACCTCGTCCTCGGCGCGGTCGATGTGGGTGGCGCCGAGTTCCCCGAGCAGGCTTTCCAGCTCGTCGAGCTCGTAGTCGACGGCGCGCGGGCGGCCGTCGATCTCGACGATGAGATGCGCCTCGCCGGCGGGCAGCGAGTCGGGGCCGAGCCGGCGCCGGGCGGCGGCGAGGGTGAAGCTGTCGGTGATTTCCAGCGCGGACGGCAGGTGTCCGCGGTCGAGCACGCCCTGGACGGCGGCCGCCGCGGTGGCGAAGTCGGGGAAAAGGGCCGCCAGCATCGAGCGGGCGGGGGGCTTGGGAATCAGGCGGAGGGTGGCCTCGGTGACGACGCCGAGCATGCCCTCCGAGCCGGTGAACAGCCCGACCAGGTCGAAGCCGGTCTTGTTCTTGTGGACGCGGCCGCCGCAGCGGGTCACGCGGCCATCGGGCAGGACGACCTCGAGGCCGAGGACGTAGCTACGAGTCACGCCGTACTTCAGGCAGCGCGGGCCGCCGGCATTGGTGGCGATGTTGCCGCCGATCGAGCACTCCTTGAGCGAGGCCGGGTCGGGCGGGTAGTCCCAGCCGAGCGAGCGTGCGGCCTTCTGCAGGTCGCCGGTGATCACGCCGGGCTGGACGACCGCCACGCCGTCCTCCGGGTTGACCTCGACGATGCGGTTCATGCGCGCCAGCGAGAGGGCGATGCCGCCGCGGATGGGAACGCAGCCGCCGACGTAGCCGACGCCGGCACCGCGGGTCGTCACGGGCACCCGGTGGCGGTGGGCGATCTCGAGGGTCTCGGCCACATCCAGGGTCGACTCGGCGAAGACGACGACGTCGGGCTGGCGGCTGGCGTGCCACTTGTCGGTGGCGTGGAGCTCGAGGTCATCGGTGCGGATCGAGACCTTGTCGTCGCCGAGGCGGGCGACCAGCACTTCCAGGATGCGGTCAACCTCGGCGGCGCGCTTGGTTTCGTCGGCGCCGAATTCCAATTCACGGAAGACGTCTTCCTGGAAACCGGTCTCGGTGGCAGGCCGCCCCGAGGGCTTGGCGGTGCCCTGGCTGACCCAGCGGTTGCGTTTTGGTGGGATCTTCACGCTGGGGCGAACCCTCTCGCTGGAAGCCTCCGGGGTCAACCCGAGTTCCTGGCGGCCGAGGCGGCGGCATCGAAGGCGATGCGGTGGCCCTCGATGAAGTCGGCCTCGTCGCCGGCCAGCAGGTCGGGCAGGGCCTCGATGAGCCCGAAGTCACCGCCGCCGTGGCCGGCGTAGCCGCCAGAGGGAGTGTCGTCGACCGGGATGACGGTCGTTTCGCCCTCGTGGAGGCGGCATTCGATCCAAGGCTCCCGGCCGTCGGCATGGGTGGCGCCTTCGATGATGCCCCGCGTGCCGTGGAGGCGGATGCGGCGGCCGGTGTCGAAGGCGGTCATGGTGAGGGTGGCGGTGACCCCGTTGGCGAACTGCATCGAGACGACCTGGTGTTCCGGGGCGTCCTGGTCGCAGCGCCAGGCGCAGCGTCCCCAGTCGCTCGTCCGCAGCCACTCGAGGATGTCCTCGTCGGTCATCGATTCCGCATCGGCGCGGACCATTCGCAGCCAGCGGCGCTGGTCGTCGAGGTAGCGATGCGCGTCGTAGCGGCAGGTGCCGGCGTGCGGGCAGCCGTCGGTGCAGCGGTCGGTGGCGCCTTCCGGTTCCCGGTCACGCGTGAAATAGGGGCGGTCCTGATAGCTGGAAAGGGAGGTCACCTCGGAGCCGGTGAGCCAGTGCAGGAGGTCGGTGTCGTGGCTGCACTTGGCGACGATCATCGGTGTGGACTCGGCACTCTTCGCCCAGTGACCGCGGATGTATGAGTGCGAGTAGTGCCACGGACCGACGCCTTCGGAGGCGTTGATGCAGACAAGGTCGCCGATCATGCCGTCGTCGACCGCCTTTTTGAGGGCGCGGTAGAAGGGGGTGTAACGGAGCACGAAGCAGAGCAGCAGCTTGCGTTTCCGGTCGCGGGCGAGCCGGGCGAGTTCCTCGACTTCCTCCGAGGAAGTGGCGGCGGGCTTTTCCAGCAGGACGTCGTAGCCCTGGAGGAGGGCTGCCTTGGCGTGCTCGAAGTGCTGGGCGTCCTGGGTCGAGACCAGCGCGACATCGGCGAGCCGGGGTTCCTCGAGCAGTTCCTCGCCGGTTTCGAATGCACGGGTGGCCGGGTCGCCGGAAATCTCGCGCATCGTTTCGCGGGCTTCGGAAAGGGGATCGGCGAAGGCGGCGATCGAGTGCCCGAGGTCGCGGGCGATCCGCATGTAGGTGCGGCCGCGGGATCCGCAGCCGATGACGGCGAAGGTGAGAGTCTGCTTCACGGCGGGAGGAGACTCGAAAGTCCCCCGCAAAGCGACTTCGAACTGCGTCCTGCAAGTCGCAACCCGGCGTCAGCCGCCCTCGACCTCGATCATCAACTCCGAGAAGCGGGCGTCGCCGCCGCTGCGACCGCTGCGATCGAGGCTCACTTCGGTGAGCGCGCCGATGGTTTCGGCGGGCACCTCGATGGTCTGCTCGTAGGGATCGCTGCCTTGCTGGGTCACGGTCACGGAGAGACGCACGCTGTCGTGGCCCTGCCGCAGGACCGAGACCCGCATCTGCTGGGGCTTCTCGGTCGACGGGGTGAATCCCATGTTCTGGTTGCCTCCGAGGTGTTTGTTGCCATCGACCCCCTCGAAGCGGAAGCCGCCGCCGCGGTAGTCCGGATGGTAGAGCGCCCGGACGCCGCCGACGGTGATGCCGAGATGCCAGGTTCCGGAGCCTCCCGGCGTGCCTTGAAGGGTCGCGGTCAGGGTGAATTGGTCCGGGAAGACCTCGGTGCCCGGCCACTCGGTCGCCCGGAGAACCAGCCGTTGGTCATCATCGCCGGGGCGCTGGCCCTCGTGCACGAGCGTCCGCTCCTCGACCTTGGACTTCATGCCCGCCGGGGCCATGAGGTGGAACCGGCGGTAGCCCTTCCCGAGCTCGGGAACCTTGTCGCCGAACCAATCGTAGAAGATCCCGCCGGTGGCAGGATCGCGGGCCTTGCCGAGTTCCCTGAGAAGCGAGCGGGCGGCGTGCACGACCATTCGGTCGCGCCGGTCGTCGGAGTTCAGCTCGAGGAGCCGGCGGATGTTTGCCACGCGCGCGTGGATCTCCGGATTGTCGGTGGGTGGTTGTTCTCTGAGCCAGGCGAGGGCCTCGGGGCCTGCCGAGATGATGGCCTTCTGGGCGCGCTGCCTTTCCGGGTAGCTTTCCGAGCCAAGTTGCTCATAGGAGGTCGCCAGACGTTTCCGGTCGAGTTCGTCCCCTTTCAGCGCCTTGCGAAGCTCGGCCTCGGTGGTGCCGAAACCCGCCTCCGCCAGCAGGTCCACGCGCCAGTCCTCCGCCCACGTGAGCGCGGGCAGGAGCAGCAGAAGACCGATGAGGCGGTTCATGGGGTTGAAGGGTGCCGGGGGAAGCGTTCCGGTTCAATCTTTCCCTCCCGGGTGGGATCGTCTCTGGAAAGTCCGGCCATCCGGCGCGATGATGGGGCATGGACGAGAAAATCGAATCCGCATTGGCGCGGCTCGACGCACCCCTGGTACCGGGTTGCGCGGAAGGCATGGAGGAACGGGCCGGGTGGTTGCGGGCGATCGCCGACCGGCTCGAGTCCGGGGCGGGGGAGTTCGCCGTGATGATGGCCCGGGAGATGGGCAAGCCGGTCTCGCAGGGCCGGGCCGAGGCGGAGAAGTGCGCCTGGGTCTGCCGCTTCTACGCCGATCACGCCCTGGGGTTTCTCGCCGACGAGGCGATCGACTCCGGGCGTGCCGACTCGAGGGTGACCTGCGCGCCGCTGGGCATCGTGCTCGCGGTGATGCCGTGGAACTTTCCCTTCTGGCAGGTCTTCCGTTTCGTCGCGCCGGCCCTGATGGCGGGCAACCGCGTACTGCTGAAGCATGCCTCCAACGTGAAGACCTGCGCGCGGGCGATCGAGCAACTGATCCAGGAAGCGAGCGGTCGCAACGACCTGCTGGCGTGGGTCGATGTGCCCGGCAGCGGGGTCGCGGAACTGATCGCCGACGAGCGGGTCGCGGCCGTGACCTTCACCGGCAGCACCCGGGCGGGTCGTGAGCTGGCGGCCAACTGCGGGCGGCACCTCAAGAAGCCGGTGCTCGAGCTCGGCGGCAGCGACCCCTACCTCGTGCTGGAGGATGCCGATGTGGCGCATGCCGCCGCCATCTGCGCGCAGGCGAGGATGATCAACAACGGGCAGAGCTGCATCGCCGCCAAGCGCCTGCTGGTCGCCGCGCCGGTGCATGACGAGTTCGTCGAGCGCCTGTGGGACGAGTTGAAGGCCTACCGCATGGGCGACCCGCTCGATCCCGACACCCGGCTCGGACCGATGGCCCGCAAGGACCTGCGCGACGAGTTGCACCGCCAGGTGGTCGCGAGCACCGGGCCGCGGACCAAGGTGCTGATGGGTGGCGAAATCCCGGACCGGGAGGGCGCGTGGTATCCGGCCACGCTGGTGACCGGCGTCGCGCCCGGCATGCCGCTTTTCGATGATGAGACCTTCGGGCCGGTCGCCGCGGTGTGCCGGGTCAACGGGCCGAGCGAGGCTGTCGGACTCGCCAATCGCTCCGCTTTCGGCCTCGGGGCGGCGGTATTCACGGGCGACCTCGAAATGGGCGAGCGCATCGCCTGCAAGCTGCGTGCCGGCACCGTGGCGATCAACGCGCAGGTTGTTTCCGACCCGCGCCTGCCCTTCGGCGGGATCCGGGACAGCGGATGGGGCCGGGAACTGGGACGCGAGGGGATTCGCGAGTTCGTGAACGTGAAGACGATCGTCCGCGAGGAGGTTACGGATCAGGCCTGATTTTACCATCGTCAGCACGGGTCGATTTGCTACGACGT
>NZ_JBISBU010000040.1:0-50075 GCF_044385805.1 Haloferula sp. A504 | reverse complement strand
GCGATTCATCGCCGCTTTGGCGAAGCATTTCAATGCGAGCCGCGCCATCGGCGATGAATCGCCTCCATCAAAGCGGCGATGAATCGCCGCAGTCTAGATTTCCCGGCGGCTCCCCATCCGGGGCGGAGTGAAGTCGGAGAGCAAGGGAGGAACACCGAGCCTGAAAAGTCCGGCCGCGGACCGCTGCTTCGCGGTCACCCCAACCGCTCTGCCCACCACTTTCAGTTGCACCCGGCACCGGGTTCGCCGTCCGGCCCGGCCTTTCCCACGGGTGGAGGATCCAAAGAAAAAGCCGGCCCCGTTTCCGGGGCCGGCTTTGTGAGTGGGTTGCGGAAGGGAATTACTTCTCTTCCTCTTCGCCTTCCTCGGACGACGGGCTCCACTCCTCGGCGGCGGCGGTCGCGAGGTTGAAGGCCTGTTCGAGGCCGACCATTTCGGACGACGGACGCAGGCTTTCGAAGGAAGCGCTCTCCTTCTTGAGCTCCTCTTCCGAGTAGCTCACGGCCTTGATCGAAAGACCGATGCGGCGCTCGACCTTGTCGACCTTGATCACGCGGGCCTCGATCTCGTCGCCGACCTTGATGACGTCCTTGATCTTGTCCACGTGGCCCTCGCTGAGCTGCGAGATGTGGATGAGACCGTCGATGTCGCCGTCGAGCGCCACGAAGGCACCGAAGGAAGCGATCTTGGCCACCGATCCCTTGACCAGGTCGCCGACCTTGAAGCGGTCGTCGATGAGGCTCCACGGGTCGTCCTCGAGCTGCTTGACGCCCAGCGACACGCGCTGGTTGGCCTTGTCGATGGAAAGCACGATCGCCTCGACCTCGTCGCCCTTCTTGAGGACCTCGGAGGGGTGGTTGATCTTGCGGGTCCAGGACATGTCCGAGACGTGCACCATGCCGTCGATGCCTTCCTCGAGCTCGACGAAGGCGCCGTAGGCGGTGAGGTTGCGGACCGGGCCCTTGATGGTGGCACCGATCGGGTAGCGGACCTCGATCTCGTCCCACGGATTGGGCTCGAGCTGGCGGACGCCGAGCGAGATCTTCTGTTCCTCGATGGAGATGCCGAGCACGACGGCTTCGATCTCCTGGTCGATTTCCAGCACGTCGCTCGGGCGGGTGATGCGCTTGACCCAGGAAAGCTCGGAGACGTGGACGAGGCCTTCGACCCCGCGCTCCAGCTCGACGAAGGCGCCGTAGGGGAGAAGCTTGGTGATCTTGCCTTTGACGTTGGTGCCGATCTGGTACTTGCGCTCGATGTCCTCCCACGGGTTGTCGGTCATCTGCTTGAGACCGAGCGACACGCGCTCCTTCTCGCGGTCGACGTCGAGGATCATCACCTCGACCGACTGGCCGATCATGAGCATCTCCGAAGGGTGGTTGATGCGGCCCCACGACATGTCGGTGACGTGAAGCAGGCCGTCCATGCCCTGCAGGTCGACGAACGCACCGAAGTCGGTGATGTTCTTGACCGCGCCGGTGACCTTGTCGCCGATCTTGACGGTCCGGAGGAACTGCTGGCGCAGCTCGGCACGCTCGGCCTCGATGACCTCGCGGCGGGAAAGCACGATGTTCTTCCGGTCGTCGTTCACCTTGACGATCTTGAACTCGTAGATGTTGCCGACGTATTCGGTGAGATCCTTCGGCGGAATGATGTCGACCTGGGAGCCGGGCAGGAAGGCCTCGACGCCGACGTTGACGGTCAGGCCGCCCTTGACGACCGCCTTGACCTTGCCGCGGACCAGTCCGCCGTCCTCGTAGACGCCGACGATCTTGTCCCAGTTCTTCTTGTGGGCGGCCTTCTCCTTGGAGAGGTCGACGGTGCCTTCGTCGTTTTCGAGACGCTCGAGAAGGACTTCGACTTCATCGCCGACTTCGATCTCCTCGTCCTCGAACTCGGAGGCCATGATGGTGCCTTCCGATTTGTAGCCGATGTCGACGAGGACCACCTGCGGGCGGATCTCGATGATCGTGCCGTTGACGATGGTTCCTTCTTTGAACTCGGTGAACTTCGAATCGATGAGTTCGCTGAGTTCCTGGTTCAGGGGTTCAAGCACTTGGGTGCTCATGTGGTTAGGGGTTGGTTGGTTTGGTTAACTCGCTTGCCTTTCCGAATTGCCCCGAATGTTGGTCCAACACGCGATGGGGCTCCGACTGCGTGCTGGCGGTAGGAAAGAGAAACGGGGGCGCGAAGCTAGGGGACCGGGGTCCGATGACAAGCGGAAAAAGGCTGATTTTCAAAGGGCTGCGGTCGAATTGCAGGCCGACTGAAAAGAAGGCATCGGAGCCGGTCGGACTTTCGGAGAAGCGACATTCCTGTCGATCATCCCTCTCACCCGATGATCGACAGGAATGTCGATTCTCCGGAAACCTCAGCTTCCCGGCTCGAGGCTGATCCTGATCCGAAGCTCGCCGCTTTCCGGGGCGGGAGCCTCGACCACGAGCAACCTGGCACCCGGGTTCGGCGCATTGAAGTCATCCTCGGGGGGGGCGGCGTCGAGCACCCGGAATCGGGCGTCGGCCGGATGGGAAAGCCGGGCATCCAGGGTCTTGCCGTCCTGGCTGAGAGTTGCCTGCCGGTCTTCGGGAGTGACATCGGCGCGGGTCACCATGGTCCAGCGGACGGTCGTTCCGGGTTCGAGGCCGCGAAGTTGGTCGAGGACCACCACCTTGCGGTCTTCGACCTGAAACTCCCGCGTCACCGCCGTCGCCTGGCCTTGGAAGACGGGTGAAAGGTCGAGGGTGGCACCGCGGGGGCTGAAATCCGTGATCCTGCCCGAGCCCCGCACCCGGTGGAGCTGATCGTTGATCGTCAGGGTGTTGTGGCTGCGGTTGTTGAGCCGGTAAACGCTCCAGCGCTGGCCGTTCTGGCCGTCGTCCCACAGCCGGATCCCTTGGGATTCGAGCGAGTAATAGCCTTGGCTGCCGAGATCGACGGCCCAGCGCACCCCATCGGCCTCGAGGACGAACGATCCTGCGTCCATGTGGGCGTGGGATAGATCGGCGCTGCCGCCCTTGCAGGCGAGGTAGAGGGCGTTGGGATCGGTCCAGGAGCTGCGGAAGATGGCAACCGGGTTCGGGCCATCGGCCTTCCAGGCGAGTGGCAGCTCGGGAGCCTGCGAGGACTCCGGCAGTCCGGCCCACCACAGGGCGACGGGGACGAGCAGTCGGCTGGAGTGTCCCCGGCGATGGAGAATCTTTTCCAAGGGACCCCGCTGGAAGAGCAGGAGGCCGGGGTCCTCCAGCTCGCGGGCGAACCAGAAGCGCGCGGGCTGCAGTGACGGCCCCGCGTGGCCGTCGAAGAAGTTGAAGAACTGGCCGGTGGGGCCGGTGAGTTCGACCTGCGCCGCGGCGCTTTCGAGAAATCCGGGTGCCTTCTCGAGTTCCCAGCTGGTGCCGAGCGCCGAACGCAGCGCATCGATCATCAGGCACTGGTAAACGGTGCCGTAGCTCCAGTAGCCGGGGCCTTCGGGGTAGAGACCGTCGGGCGCGTAGGTGCCGAGGCCGTGGCCGATGCCCTTGCGGGCCGCGTCGAGCAACTGCCGGGCGGGCTCCGGGTTGGTGTCGGCGATGGCCAGTGCGCCGAGCGTGAGGCCGCCGAAGCAGACCTGGTTCCAGTTGTTGTCGCGGTGTTTCCACCACCAGCTGTCCTTGCTGCCGGGGGCGAGGCCCTTTTCGAGGATCGCCTCGCGGATCGCCTCGCGCGACTCCGGCGGGAGGTCGTCGAAGAGCCAGTCGTAGCCGATGCCCAGGGCGGCGGTCATTTCCGCGACGTCGAGAAAGTGCGACGGGTTCCAGTCGGTGAAGGCGGCCAGCTGGAGGAGTTCCTTTTCGGCCCGGTCGGCGTAGCGCTTCTCGCCGGTGAGGTGGCGGGCCATCGACCACAGCATGACTCGCTCGAGACCCTCGCGGGAAACCGAGAGCAGCCGGCGGCCGGTCTTGATGCGCTCCAGCGGCGGCTCGTCAAGGAGCGCGGTGGCGTCGGCGACGATGCGGTCGGTGACCTGGCCGAGCATCGGGTCGGCCCCGGCCCGGGTCTTCAGCCGGTCCCAGTCGCCCTCACGGACCAGCAGTCGCGGGTGGCCGGGCTGGAGGGTGGCGAGGGGATCGGCGGGCCCGGCGGCGTGGCTGGTTCCGCCAAGAAGACCGGCGGCAAGAGCCGGAACGAGAAAGGCACGTTTCACGCCGAGGAGTAAGCGCGGGACCGGGCGAAGCTTTCAGGAGATCCTTCGGTGGGCAAGGTCACCGATCTCGGTTCCCGAGATGACCGGATGGTCCTGCCCTACTGGTTGCTTTTCCTCGTTTGGCGGGCTCTCCGGCTCGGCACCCTCCTTGGCTGCCGCCACTGGCAGCGGAAGCGGCTGGCCAGGTCCGATGGTCGCTCGGGACGGGAAAGCGTCGCGGCCAAGCGTTCGTAGTTCCCCCTTCAGGGGGTCCGAAGAGTGGTCCGTTGACTCCCGCCAGAATAACAGGCCGGAAGACCCCCTGAAGGGGGAACTACGAACCACACTGGCGGAACCTGGGAAGTTTTGGAGCTTCCAAGCCCAAAACTTCAGGGGGTCCGAAGAGTGGTCCGTTGACTCCCGCCAGAATAACAGGCCGGAAGACCGCCTGAAGGCGGAACTACGAACGACACGGGCGGACTTTGTAGCGGGCGAGGGGCTTTGAAGGCCAAAACTTGCCTTGCGTTCGCGGGGTTCCGCCATTATCCCCACCGCCCGCCGATGCCGGAGACTTCCGACCCATCCCTGAAGCTGGCCCTGCCGAAAGGCAGCCTGCAGGATCCGACCCTCGAACTGCTCGAGAAGGCCGGCTACAACATCTACGTCTCGTCGCGCGGGCTTCGCCCGGCTTCCGACGACCCCGAGCTCGATCTCTACATGATTCGTGCCCAGGAAATCGGCCGCTACATCGGGCAGGGCTTCATCGACTGCGGGATTACCGGACTCGATTGGGCGACCGAGGCGGGCCGCGAACTCGTCGACCTCGCCGAACTGCCCTACTCGCGCGCCACCGTGCGCCCGACGAAGTGGGTGCTCGTCGTGCCGGAAGACTCGCCGATCCGGAACCCCGAGGACCTCGAGGGCAAGCGGATCGCCACCGAGGGTGTCGGCATCACCGAACGCTACCTCGCCGCCAAGGGCATCAAGGCCGACGTGGAATTCTCCTGGGGTGCGACCGAGGTCAAGGTGCCCGACCTGGTCGACGCCATTGTCGACGTCACCGAGACCGGCAACTCGATCCGCGCCAACAAGCTGCGCATCGTCGACACCCTGCTGGTCTCCTTCCCGCACTTCTACGCCAGCCCCGAAGCGGCGGCCGACCCGTGGAAGCGCGAGAAGATGGAGCGCATCTGCCTGCTGCTCAAGGCGGCGCTCGACGCCCGCGACAAGGTGGGCTTGAAAATGAATCTTCCCGAGGATAGGCTGTCCGCCCTGCTCGATCGGCTGCCGTCCCTGCGGCGTCCGACCATCGCCCAGCTCGCCGACGGCGGATGGGTCGCGGTCGAGGCCGTGGTCGCCGAGTCGGTCGTCCGCGACATCATTCCCGATCTCAAGCAACTGGGTGCCGAAGGCATCATCGAATTCCCGCTCAACAAGCTGGTGAGCTGAGGACAAAGAAACATTTCCCAGCAACCGAACCCCGAACCGAACACGACCATGGGCTCGCTCAAAAAGCGCCGTAAGTCAAAGATCAGCAAGCACAAGCGCAAGAAGCGCATGAAGCAGAACCGCCACAAGAAGCGGCTCCGCTACAAGTCCTGACGCTCCACGCGCGGGACGCTTGACCTGATTGAGGCAAACCAATTGACACAAGGGATCCGGGTGACCGGGTCCCTCGTTTGGCGTACGGAGAGAGGGACCTTTCTCCGAGGCGCCCTGCGGGCGATGGGGCGAAGGCTGCGGGGCCCGGCCCGTTCCTGGCCATCCGCCCGCGAGCTTGATTTGTGGGTTGCCGCGGCGAGGATGGGGGCGATGCGCGTGCTTCCGCTGCTTCTCCTTCCTCTGATCGCCATGGCGGATCCGAAGCAGGACTACGCCCGCGGCGTGCTGGAGCGGTCGCGGGGAAATGACCCGACCGGGTGGTTTGACAAGGCGCTGGAGGCCGATCCCGGTGCCTGGCCGCTGGCGGCCGAGGTCGCCGGGCTGCGCCGGATGGGAGGCGACATCGCCGGAGCTTCGGCGCTGTTGCGGGAGTTTTCGACCGCCCATCCGGAGCGGCTGGAGGTGCAGCTGGCCTACGCGGATTTCCTGCGGGAAAGTTCCCCGGGAGACGATCTCGCGGCCAAGCTCGCCGGCGAGGCGCTGGAGAAGACCCTGGAAAGTCATCCGGGTGAGCTGGCGGTGATCCGGCGCCTGTTCCGCAGCTACGAGGAGCGCGGGATGCGGGAAGAATCGAAGAAGCTTTTCGACCAGGTGGCGGAGCGCCCGGGGGCGGGCCCGGCGCTGGCGGCGGCGGAAATGGCGCGCACGCTTTTTCCCGGCGATGACGCCGAGGCCCGGGCGCGGGTCGATGCGGTCTTCGAGCAGGCCATGGAGCGTTCGCCGCAGGACCCGGTGCTGGCCCGCGCGGCGAGCGAGCACTTCCGCAAGTCGGGACGGCTGCCGCAGGCGGTCGAGATGCTGAAAAGGCACACCGAGGCGGTGCCCACCTCACTCAAGCTGCGGGTGCGTCTGGGCGTGCTGCTCTTCGCCGCCGAGCGGGGAGATGAGGGCGAAGCGGTGCTCAAGGCGGTGCTGGAAATCGATCCGCGGCAGGGCCTGGCGCATCAGGCGCTGGCGAAGTACTACCGTCGGCTGGACGACCCCGACCGGGCCCGGCCGCATGCCGTCGAGGCCTTGAAGATCCGTGGCGGCGATGCCGATGAATTCGTCAAGCTGGCGGACGAGCTGCTCGAGGGTGATGAGCCACGGCAGGCGCGGTTGCTTCTGGAGAAGGGGCTTTTCCACCACGCCGAGGATCCGGCCATCGCGGTGAAGCTGGCGATTGCGACCCGCCGCGACCCCTCGACGCGGGACAAGGCGGCGTGGCGCTTCCGCGAGGCGGAGGCGCTCTCGGGCACCGACGGACCGGCCACCGAGCCGGCCTTCCAGCGTGAATTTGCCGAGTGCCTGATCGACTCCGGCGACCTTGAACCGGCGGCGGACCGGGTGCGCACGGCGATCCGGGGCTACGGAGCGGATGAGGAGGCGGAGCTTGCCGGGGCCTACCGGCGGCTGGCCGCGATTTTCCAGCAGCAGGGCCGCTCGGAAGCCGAAATCCGGCCGCTCTTGAAGCGTGCCGAGGCGCTCGACCCGGAAGGCGGGTGATTTTCGCACCTCCTCGCAGGGTTGCACGAATTCTGCTTTTGGGCTAATCACCCGCCTTCATCCGCTTCGACACCCTGCCATGAAAGCC
Organism: Haloferula sp. A504; assembly: GCF_044385805.1. Classification (NCBI taxonomy): domain Bacteria; kingdom Pseudomonadati; phylum Verrucomicrobiota; class Verrucomicrobiia; order Verrucomicrobiales; family Verrucomicrobiaceae; genus Haloferula; species Haloferula sp. A504. Next base: position 42,678 of record NZ_JBISBU010000040.1, on the reverse strand, counting down.
CTAGTGACCAGCCTCGCCGCCGCCGGCCTCGCCCTGATTTTCTCCAGTTGTGCGACCGGCCCGGGCGTGAATCTCGCCGACGACGGCAAGTACTACGACAAGGACGGCAATCACGTGAATCCCTTCGAGCCGGGGACCTACGAGCACTTCAAGGCGGAGAAGGACTACCCGAAAACCTCGAAGGTCTGGAAGAACGAGGAGCTGATGTCGAAGACCACGCCGGCGAATTCGCGGCTGGTCATGTCCCTCGAGTTGCAGCGGGCCTTCCTGATGAACGGCGAGGAGGTGGCGATGGACTACCCCATTTCAACCGGCAAGAGCGGCTTCCGCACCCCGGCCGGCGAGTACACCATCCTCGAGAAGAAGGTCGACAAGGCCTCGAATGCCTACGGCAAGGTCTACGATGCCGAGGGCTCCCGGATCTGGGGCAAGGAGGAGCCGAGCGACGTGCCCGAAGGCGGCAAGTTCGTCGGCGCGCCGATGCCCTACTGGATGCGCCTGACCAATGACGGCGTCGGCCACCACATCGGCCGCGTGCCCCGCTATCCGGCCTCGCACGGCTGCATCCGCGGTCCGCGCTCGGTGGTCCCGACGATTTACCGCAAGGTGAAGGTCGGCACGCCGGTGACGGTCGAGTGAGCGTCCGGCCGGTCCGGCTTTACACGGGCGGGCGCGCCGTGCTTCTCTGATAGAGCACGGTCGGATGGATCACGAGCAGCAAGAGGACGAGGCTCCCCGGAGCCGGGACGCCCGGGCGACCCGGGTGGCGCTCGCGTTCTGCGGGCTGCTGGCGGTGTTGTGGTTGTCGATGGGGCCGGGCTCCCCGATGTCGCGCGCCGCGGCCGGAGGGATCGGTGCGCTTTCCATCATCACCCTCGCCTGGATCCAGCTGCGGCGCGTCGGCGAGAGCAGCCGGGAGGCCGAGCTGCTCGCCAGGCGCCTGGTCGAGGAAAACCGTGAGCTGGCGAGGCTGCTCCACCATCACGAGGAGCAGCACCGCTCGCTGGAGCACTACTTCGAGACCCTGATGGAGCACGTGCCGGCGAACATCTACTTCAAGGATGCCGACTCGCATTTTCTGAAGGTCAACCAGAGCATGGCCGGGAAGTTCGGTTGCGGCCATCCGGCGGACATGCTCGGCAAGACCGATCACGACTTCTTCGAGGCGGAGCACGCCGATCAGGCGCTCAAGGACGAACGCGAGATCATGGAGTCGGGCCGTGGCATCAGCGACAAGATCGAGCACGAGACCTTCTCCGGCGGACGCGAAACCTGGGCACTGACGACCAAGATGCCGTTCCGCGACCGCGAGGGGAAGATCATCGGGACCTTCGGCATCTCCAGCGACGTGACCGAGCTGATGATCACCCGCAACACGCTCGAGCGGGAGCGCAACATGCTGCGGTCGCTCATCGACAGCTTCCCCGACAAGATCTTCGTCCGCGACCCGGGGCGCCACTATCTGGTCGTCAACAAGGCGATGGCCGAGTGGGTCGGGGCCGAGTCCCCCGAGGAGATGCTCGGCAAGACGCCGGACGACTATTATCCCGAGACGATCGCCCGCGACGGGGCGCGCGAGGACCTCAACCTGCTTGCTTCCGGCAAGCCGGTGCTCAACCGCGAGTGGACGATCGATCGTGGCAAGGGCGGCGTGCGCCACATGATCACCACCAAGGTGCCGCTGGTCGACGTGGACGGCCGCTGCTGGGGAATCGTCGGCATGGACCGCGACGTCACCGAGCAGCGCCGCGCCCGGGCCAAGCTCCAGCAGGTGCAGAAGCAGCTCCAGGAGCTCATGGACAACAGCCCGGCGGTGATCTACCTCAAGGACCGCGGCGGTCGCTACCGCATGGTCAACCGCGGCTTCGAGGAGCTCTTCGGGCTCGAGCGGGACGACGTGCTGGGGCGGCGCGACGACGATTTCATCGCCGACAAGGAGGCGGCCGCCGAGTTCCGCGAGCACGACGAGAAGGTGCTCGAGACCGGCGGCCCGATCCAGTTCGACCAGCGGCTCTTCGTCGACGGCGAACCGCGCTGGTACGTGTCGGTGAAGTTTCCCCTCCGGGATGTCGACGGCCACGTGCACTCGGTTGCGGGAATTTCCACGGACATCACCGACCGCAAGAATGCGGAGGATGCGATGCGCCAGCTCAACAACGACCTGCAGCAGGCCAACGAGAACCTGCAGCGGGCCCACGAGCAACTGATCCAGGCCGAGAAGATGGAGTCCATCGGACGGCTCGCCTCGGGTGTCGCCCACGAGGTGAAGAACCCGCTGGCGATGATCGGCATGGGTCTGGAGCTGCTGGCCCGGCGCATCCCCGAGACCGACGAGCAGGGCCGCGAGGCGCTGGAGCGGATGAAGCGCGGGATCGAGAGGGCCAAGCGCATCGTCAAGGGCCTGGTCGATTTTTCCTCGGCGCGCCAGCTGTCACTCGAGAGTGCCGACGTCAACCAGGTGGTCACCGAAGCGCTCTCGCTGGTCGAGTTCCAGCTGCGCAAGGCCGGGATCGTCCTCAAGGAGGATCTCGCCGAGGGGCTGCCCGAGATCGAGATGGACACGACCAAGATCGAGCAGGTCCTGGTGAACCTGATGATCAACGCGATGCAGGCCATGGGCGACGGGGGAGGGTCCCTGACGGTGCGGACCTACCGGACCGCGCTCGGCGAGATGAAGCGCGACGAGGGCGCGCGAACGGCGGGGCACCTGCGTGGCGGCGACCCGGTGATCCGGATCGAGATCGACGACACCGGCCCGGGCATTCCGCCGGAGGTCGAGAAGAAGCTCTTCGACCCGTTTTTCACCACCAAGCCGACCGGCATGGGCACCGGCCTCGGCCTCTCGGTCTCGAGCAAGATCATCGGCCTGCATCACGGCACGCTTGAACTGTTCAACCGCGACGAAGGCGGTGCCAGGGCCCGGATCACGCTGAAGTGCCCGGACGCCGGTTGAAGCCTCACCGCCGGAACGACTCCGGGGGACCGAGGTAGGAGGGCGCCGGCTTCTGCGTGTGGAGCACCAGCCGGTCGAGGATCACGCCGGGATCGACCATCCACACGGTGAGGGTGTGCTTGCCGGGCGCGTCGATTTTCACGGGGGTCTTCCAGCGGCGGAGATTGGAAAGCCGCTCCTCCCATCCTTTCGGGCCGGACTCCACCGGAATCCAGGGTTCGCCGCCGTCGAGGCTCACCGCCAGCCGGCTGCCCTCGGAGGGCGAGGCCGGATGGGTCGGCAGGCAGTCGAGGTGCAGTTCGAACTCACCGCTGCTGAAGAGGTGCATGTCGAATTCCAGCGCCGGACTGTTCGAACGGATGGCCTCCGGCTCGGTGTGGCCGGGAAGGGTGGCCGGCAGGACGGTCACCGAGTCGCCGTGGCGTCCGAGTCCCTCGATGACCTGCCAGCCACCTCCGCGTCGATCGTGGCGGCGGGTGAAATGCTCGGCCTCCATGCTCACGCAGCCGTGGCTTTCGATGTGGCCCGTGACCTCGTCGCGCTTCGGGGAGGCCGGGGCGAAGACCGGGACTTCGAGCACGGCGTCGTCCGCCGCGTCGCTGGTGATCCGGATGAAGGCCTTCGGCGGATTGGCGGGGAGGGCGTCCCAGTCGATCGAGATCCACAGCCGCTGCCCGGCCTCGAAGCGGCCGTTCCACGGCTCGATCTTCAGCCATGGCTGGGGCGAGGTGGCCTTCCACTGGATGAAGCCGCGGCCCTGGTTGAAAAGGTCGATGAAGCGCTTGCCGCGGGTGTATTGGCTGAGGCCGGCAACGACGCCGGGGCGACCGCCTTCGGGCGCGACCTCCAGCGTGGGCGGACCGCCGCCGGCGAACTCGCTGAGCGGTGGCATCTCGAACTGGTGCCGCTGGCCGCCCCACGGGCCGGGGGTGCTGGTCATCATGTAGCGCCACTTGTCGCGGACGCCCGCGAGTTCGTGGTTGTAGTGGTGGTCGAGGTCACGGATCGCATCGGCGGCGGCCCGGGCCTGTTCGGCGTGGCCGAGGGCGGTGGCCCGGCCGGCGGCCCCGGCGCGCAGGCTGTTGTCGGCGTGGATGATCTTGTGGTTCATCAGCGACGCGCCCTTCACCGGATAGAGGACGAGTTGGTAGAAGGCGGCCTTCCGCGATCCGGGGATTTCCTGATAGATGGCCTCGGCCCGCTCCGCGATGCCGGCGTAGCGCTCGAGCCGGCGCGACGCCTCGTCGCCGTGCTGGTCGTGGCTGAACCACGACATCTCGAAAGGCTGGCCTCCCCGTTTCTGCAGCATGAATTCCGGCCGGCGGGTGAAGCCGAGCTGGTAGTAATCCATCATGATGTCGGCGATCTCGTCGGCGAAGCGCCCGTCGAGGTCGCGCGCGGCCCATGCGGTGAGCCAGCGGCGGACGTCGCGGGGTCCGAGCCGCCCGGGATCCCACGCCATGTCGAGGAAGAACTCGGTGCCGATCTCGCCCGGCTTGATGTCGCCGACGTTGAGCACCCACAGGCGGTCCGCGCCGTGCTGCCACGCCTTGTGCATCTCGGTGGCGATCAGGGGCGGCGGCATGGTGTTGAGCCAGGTGTAGGCGGTGGTCGCGCCGTTGAGCCACTGGATGTGGTAGTAGATGCCGGAACCGCCCGACCGCTTCCGCTCCGCCGCGGTGGGCAGCCGCCGGATGTAGCCGAAATTGTCGTCCGGCCAGCAGATCGTGACGTCGTCGGGCACCTTCATGCCGGCGTCGTAGAGTCCGAGCACCTCGGTGTAGGGGATGAAGACCTGTGGGATCATCGCCGGGTCGGGGTCGATGTGGCGGGTCAGGATTTCCCGCTGGTCGCGGAAGATCCGCTCGAGGGTGGCGATCTTCTCCTCCCGCGTCTTCCCGCCCAGCATCGGCTCGTCGTCCTGGCCGCGCATGCCCAGCGTGTAGACGTTTTCATGGCGTCCGTTGGCCTTGATACGGCGTTCCCAGTAGTTGTAGATGGCGTCCCGGTTGGTCAGGTAGTTCCAGTCGCCGCCGCCCTCGCGGTCCCATTCGGCATGGGGAAAGCTGTTGCGCAGCATCGGCTCGATGTGGCTCGAGCCCATCACGATCGCGTAGTCGTCGGCGACCTGCTTGTTCTCCTCGTAGGTGTTGAAGGGAATGGTGTGGAGGTGCATGGCCGGCCACAGGTGGTTGGCGCGGAGCCGCAGCAGCAGCTCGAAGATCTTCGCATGGGTCTTCGGGCCGATCCCCTTGCCCTCGTCCGGGGCGAAGGTGCCCTCGGCCCACGGGCGCAGGCCCCACATCTCGTCGTTGATGAAGATGCCGCGGTATTTCACCGCAGGCGGCCCGACCTTCGTCCGCTCTCCGGAAACGCGCAGCTCGGGCTGCTGCTCCGGCGTCACGTCGGCCCACCAGTGCCAGGGCGACACCCCGATGCGCCGGGAGATTTCATAGGCGCCGTAGGCCGTGCCGCGGCGGTCGCTGCCGGCGATCACCAGCGCCCTCGCGACTCCGGGCAGGGGGTCGTCGACCGCCGTGATGACGAAGGTTTCCCACCGGCCTGCGACGTCGGCGACGTCCAGTCGGCCGGTTTCGACGAGTTGGTCGATCAGCGCGCTCCGGCCGAGGGTTCCCAGGATCACGGCCTGGGAGGAGAGCCCGGCGGGCTGGTGGGTGATCCGGGCGGGCACGCCGCCGACCCTGCCGATGTCGGCGGCCAGGTCGCGCGCGGCGATCCGGGCCACCTTCCAGTCGTTTTCGGCGACCCAGATGTCGACCGCCCGGCCCGCCCCGGCCAGTGGAAAGGAATCGGCGGCGGGATCCCCGGCGACCAGGGCGTGCGGGGCCAGGGAGCCGGCCAGCGTCAGCACGGCGAGGCTCCGGCGAAGGATGGCAGGCTGCGGGCATCTCATGGGGCGAATGACGATCCTACCGCAGTGGCCGTCCCGGGTGTTCCGCGGATCCGACCAATGACGACCCGCAGCTTGAGGCCCCCCGAACCGGTGGGGCATCTGCCTTTGAGAACTCGAACCACGAGTGGACGCGAATTCACACGAAGGGGAACATTGAATGCATGCTTTTGGGGTTCAATGACGACCTTCCGAGCAGGGCTGGCTCGGGTTGCTCGTCGTCGAGCCATCGGATTGGTGTCCATTCGTGTTCATTCGTGGTTCCCAAATCCCAGCGTGGATGCCCCGGAACCGCGGGCGCTTTCCCTTGCGGCGGAGCGGCTGGTGGCGTTAAAACGGCTGCCATGAGATCGACCCGGATCCTGATCATCGACGACGAGCCGGACTTTACCGAACTGCTCAAGGCGAACCTTGTCGAGGCGGGTGATTTTCTGGTCCGGACCGTCAACGACTCCGATCAGGCGATCCAGGCGGCGCGGGAGTTCCGCCCGCACCTGTGCATTGTCGACGTGGTGATGCCGGGGATGGACGGCGGCGACCTGGTGGCGAAGTTTCGCGAGGATCCGGTGCTTTCGCAGATGCCGGTGATGATGCTCACCGCGCTGGTCGAGGAGAACCCCGACAGCATCGACGGGGAGACGGTCACCGGCGGCCTGGCCTTTGTCAGCAAGACCTCGAACTTCGAGACCATCCTCGCCTGCATCGAGAAGCACCTCGAGGAGTCGGGGACTTGAGGCCGCTACTCGGGAGACGGAAGACCCGAGAACAGGGGGAATGCTCGGGTCACCCTTGTCTGCCTCGCCCCGGATTCACCCGTCACGCAGGAACGAGCTTGAGGTCCACCTTGCGTCCAAGGGCAGCCGCCGCCTTTCCAAGGCTGGCGACGGTCAGTGACGGGTTGGTTGGATCCAGAATCCGGTCCAAGGCCGCACGGCTGGTCTTCATCCTCTTGGCCAGTTGCGTCTTGGACAGCTTTTCCTGTTCGAGAGCTTCCTGAAGCTGGAGGGCGACCGCCCGTTTCAGCGCGAGCACCTCAACTTCGGGCAAGAGCCCCTCCTCCGCCAGGAAGTCACTGAAATCACTTCCGCGGTGAGCGTTTGCGCGTGCCTTCTTTTTCATCGTTCGTTTCTCCTTTCATGTAGGCGGACTGGCGGCTTCGGGCCAAGTCCAAGTCCTTCTTCGGTGCCGTCTGGGATTTCTTGATGATGCCATGAAGTAGGACGATCTCCCCGTTCACCACCACGAAGAAAATCCGGGCGATGCGGCCCCTCAGCGAAGAGCGGACTTCCCAGAGCCCTCCGCCGAGAGAATCGACCAATGGCTTGCCAACCGGCCACTTCCACTGAACGGCGAGGATGTCGGCTCCGATCACCTTCTGATCGGCTCTCGGCTGCTCCTTCAACCAGTCCCGAACCGGTTCGTTCCCGGCATTGGTCTGGAAAAAGACTGTTCGTAGTGGACGTGGGGCGGGTGAGGCTACAACGAGAACGTATCATTTTTGATACTAATGTCAACGCCGGATTTCATCACCGCCGCGCCATGAACTTGCGCGACTGAACCACGTATTTCTCGGCCCAGTGTTTCACGCCCAGCTGCTCTTCCTTCGAAAGGGTGCGCACGACCTTGGCCGGGCTGCCGAGGACCAGCGACCCGGGGGGGACCTCGGTGCCGCCGGTGACCAGTGCGCCGGCACCGATGATGCTTCGTTCCCCGATCACGGCGCCATCGAGCACGATGGCCCCCATGCCGACCAGCACCTCGTCCTTGATCGTGCAGGCGTGGATGACCGCCGAGTGCCCCACGGTGCAGAGCTCGCCGACGTAGCAGCCGTAGTCGTCGGCCAGGTGGACCACGGCGTTGTCCTGGACGTTCGATCGCGGGCCGATGACGATCTCATTGATGTCGCCACGCAGGGTGGTGTTATACCAGACGCTGGATTCCTCGTGCAGGGCGACGCGTCCGATCACATCGGCGCTGGCGGCGACAAAGGCGCTCGGGTCGATTTCCGGGCGGTGGGATTCGTAGGTCTCGATGGCCATCGGCGGGAGTGTGCCACGGCGCGCGACGCTCCGCCAGCGCAGGTAGGATTGGACATCGGGCTGCGCCCGGGCGACAGGTGAACCTGCTCTCGAAATGAGAATAAACAGCTGCTTGACGGATGGGTCTTCCAGACCTTGCCTGAGGCTCGCTTGCTGGAATGATTGGCTGAAAACCCATGCGTGAATCCCTTGTCGTGATTGGATTGGTCGCGCTGGCCCTCGGGCTGCGCTCGGCCCGTGTGGCACTCCCGCGCAAACTGGGCGCGCTGACCTTTCTGATCGCGGGCTACGCGGCCTTCTATTTCATCACGGGTTCGTGGTGGCTCGGGTTCCTCGGAGTGATCCCCTGGTTCCTGCTGCCGTGGATCGAGCTCCTCACCCGCATCCGGCGCATGCGGCTGCCGATGGAGAACCGCCTGCGCCACCGTCAGGTGCCCGACCCTTCCTTTTTCCCGAACGCGCCGGAGGCGGCGATGGGCATGGAGGAGGCCGGCTTCGAGCATGTCGACGACTGCGGCTGGGAATGGGCCGGGATGCAGCAGTTTTTCCAGATCTACTGGCATCCCGAAGAGCGGGCCGAAGCGAGCGTGTGCCTCTGCGAGCAGGGCGAGGTGGCCTTCGCGTTCATGGCGATCACCTCGCGCGATGCCGACGGTCGCATTCTCCGGACCACGAACTTCCCCTTCTCGCCGACCCTGAAATGCTCGCCGAACGTCCGCTGGAACCACGTGCCCTGCGAGCGGAACTGCTTCCACCAGATCCTCGAGGATCATCACGAGTTCCTGGAGCGGATCGGCGTCTCGCGCGAGTCGCTGCGCGTGCCGGATCCCGAGGGCATCGAGTCGTCGATCGAGGCGGAGATGCAGGATCAGATCCGGCACAACCTCGAGGCGGGGATCATCCGGCCCACCGCCGAGTCGAGGCACTTCGAGTACTCGGTCCGGGGCCTGTTCTTCCTCTGGGGCCAGTTCATCAAGGACATGGTCCGACTCTGCTGAGGAATCCGATCACAGGTTCCAATTCATCAGGATTTCTTAGAAATACCTCTTTCTTGGTATTTGATAAATCCGTTGTTAATAACTCTTGTTCAATGAGTTGTGCCGATGATTAAGTCTCATCGTGCCAACTGCAGTTCCCCCCGCGCTGTTGGCCGCTCTTCAGCCCAGTGAGGCGATGCGGCCAGTGTTCCTGATCCTGATGGGTCTTGTTCTTCTTCTGGTCGCCTGGCGGCTGGCCCGCCATCGTTCCGGCTGGCCGACGCGTGTGATGGTGGCCGGTGCCCTGTTGCTGGCCTTCGGCTACGGCGTGGTGCTGCCGCTCTACACCGTCCAGGTGCTGGTCCCGCTCAATCTGGTGATGTTCGTTCCCAGTGCCGATCCCGCCACGGCGCTTGGCTGGCATCTGGTGAAGTTGCTTTCGATGAATGGCGGCTGGTTCCTTTTCGGCCTGGGTCTCGCCCTGCATGCCCGCCTGTTTGAATCCCTCCGCAAACCGAAGTCCTTCCCCGCACTGCCATGAACCTGCTCTTTGAAATCATCATCCAGCAGGGATTCCTGCTCGACCTGTTCGGAGTGATCGGCCTGGGCCTCGTGGCCTTCGCGGCGCTGCGCCTAGCCCAGCGCCTGCCGGGTCACCATGCCGCCTTCATGACCTGGGGTGCCCTGGCGATGATCGCGGGGCGCATCGGCATCCTGCTCTTCACCCAGGTGGTGACGCCCTTCAACCAGGAGCAGTTCGATCCCTTCATGCTGGCTCTGGTGAAGAACGCCAACCTGCTGCTTCTGACCGGAGGCCTCGGTGCCATCGTCTGGGGCTTCTGGAGCCACGAGCAGCAGCTCGCCGCCGAGCAGGGCACGGCCTGAGCGGACCGGGAGCCCGGCTACTCCGGCGTTTCGCCCGCCCCGGGGTCCGGCACGTCCTTGCCTCCAAGCAGATAGGGTTCGACGACGTCCTCGAGGTCCTTGAGCGTTACTCACCGGCTCCGATTCAGCCAAACCAGGTAGCCGATGCCCACCAACACGCCCGCCAGGTAGCAGGTCAACTGGATGGACTGGGTGGTGATCAGGGCCCGGGTGAGTTCCGGGTAGACGATCTCCGGGTAAAGCGTCCGCCCGGTGAACCACGACCACGCCCCGGCAGCGAGGCCGGCGATCTCGGTGATTCCGAGACCGACCGCATAGCCCCTGAGCATGGTGCCGACCGGCACCTTCCGACCCCGGCCGGCGCGCCCGACGAAGAGTGCCGCCATGCCCATGATCAGGCCCGGCCCGATCGACGCGCGGAAGGCCCACGCAGCCGCCAGAAGCGCGGGGTCCGCGATGCCCCACAGGGGCTCATGATACACCGTGAAATGCTCCGGCGCGATGCGCACCAGGTACTGGTCGTGGAGCAGACAGTAGAGAAAGGTCGTGGCCCAGATCCCCAGGATCACGGCGTAGCTGACCGAGCGTCGTTCGCGGATGAGGGGCATCGGAATTTGAGAATGATGATTGCAGATCGAATTCCTCTCAAGGCCTCTGTGATAAAACCGCCCGCCGGATCGATCACACAAAAAACGCCCGTTCCCACGGTGGCGGGAACGGGCGTTTGGAAAATCGCGGATGCTTCCGTCGATCAGTTGCCGCTGAGCTTCGGCTTGCCGGCGCGGCGGACGCTGCCGAAACGCTTCTGGAACTTGTCGATGCGTCCCTCGGTGTCGACGAACTGCTTCTGGCCGGTGAAGAACGGATGCGAGTCGGAGCTGACGCCGACCGAGATCACGTTGTATTCCACGCCGTCGATCGTCTCCTTTTTCGGGGAGGTCTTGGTCGAGCGGGTGATGAACCGGGCACCGGTCGTCATGTCGACGAAGATGGCCGGATGGTAATCGGGATGAAGATCCGTTTTCATTGGTCTGGAGAGGTGGCCGACACGTTTCCAGCGCGCCGGGGGCGGGGAGAATGCATGCTCAACGCCCGGTGTCAAGCTGGAGGGAACGGCGCTTTTCGGCCTGCCGCTGACCCGGGCCGGCTCCGGCGCGAGCTGCCGCCGGGCCGGCGGATGCCTACCAATCGCGTCCGCCCGGCAGGGCGTGGCGCCGGCTGGCGGCGAGGGAACAGGTCACGTAGAGCTCGCCGTGGACCGGAAAGACCTCTTCCCGGTCGATCTGGTAGGAGCCGCCGCCGGGACATTCCCGCCGGCCCTTGATCATCTCGTGGAGATTTTCGGCGATGTAGCCCTTGGCCAGCAGGTGGTCGGCGATGGACTGGGTTCCGTCCTGGGCCATCGGGATGGTGCCGGGATTGTAGCCATACAGGTTCTGGTAGGAACGCACGCTGGCCTGGATGTTGCGCATGCTGATGATGCAGGCGGCTCGGTCGGAGCCTCGCTTCCAGGCGCGGGTGCCGATCATGGTGACGGTGACGAGGGCGAGCAGCACGGCGATGACCACGGTCAGTTCGAGCAGGGTCAGGCCGGCAGGCTTCCTCGTCCGCAGGGGGGATGCGGATTTCATGTCTGGGGGGGATTGGGGGGGTGCTCCAGTCGTCAGGTGGACCGGAACAACCCCAACCGTAGCAGGGAAATCCCTCCGGACGATCACGTGATCGCGGGAGGGAAAGGACCGCGCGACGTGGTCGCGCGTTCCTGCCGCTTCAGAGCTCCTTGATCCAGATGTTGGCGAAGTCGATCTTCGAGCCGTGGTGCTGCAGCGCGATCGGGCCCTCGGGAGCCACCCCGGGCAGGCGGGCTTCCTCGATCACGGCGAGGCCGTTGAGCGCGACCCACAGCTTGTCGCCTTTCATTGTGATCATCATCCGGTTCCACTCGCCCACCGGACGGTCGGCCTTGACCTTCGGGGTCACTCCGGCCCGGATCTCGGCGGGGAGGTTGTTGTTGGTCCGGTATCCCCAGACTTCGCCGGAACCGACCGGCCAGTTCCACAGGTTCACCTGCGACTCCGGTTTGCCGCGCAGGTAGATGCCGCTGTCGAGCTCCTGCACGCGGACCTTCTGGCCGGTGTCGTTGCCGTCGCGACCGATGATCGGACGGTCCATCATCGGCCCCGGGGCCGCCCACCGCCAGTCGAAGACCAGCGTGAAGTCCTTGAAGGATTGCTCCGACCACAGGTGCGTGCCCTTGCCGTCGTAGGTGAGCACCCCGTTGACTGGAACCCAGTGCTCCTTCGCGTCTTTCTCGACTCTCCATCGATTGAGGGTGAAGCCATCAAAGAGCTGCTTGAACCCTTCCTTCCTGACGCTCTCCTCATTCGCCGGAAGCGGCATTTCGGCGATCTGCAGGTTGCGGAAGGACACGCGGTCGCCGTGGCCGCAGAGGGCGATGTGACCGGCACGTCGGCGCACGCCGCGGTGCTTCGGGTGTTCCTTCGCGAGCTCGGCGAGGTTGCCCTCGGTGATGGTGACGCCGTTCAGCTCCACCTTCACCGTGTCGCCCAGCACCGTGATGCGCTGCTGGTTCCATTCGCCCACCGGCTTGAGGTGGCCCTTCTTCGCCGGCACCATCGTGTAGATGGAACCGTGGAACTGGTAGTCCTTGAGGTCCTTGTATTTCTCCGCGGTGTCGTCGAGGACCTGGATCTCCATGCCGTTGTAGGCGGGGTCACCCTCGCCCGTGTAGTGGATGCCGACCCCGTTGTTGCCGCCCGGCGGGAGCTTGAACTCGAAATCGAGGAGGTAGTTCGAGTAGATCCGCTCGGTCATCAAATTGCGGCCCTTCGGCGTGCAGACGATGGCACCGTCTTCAACAATGTAGCCTTCGCCCTTCCAGCCTTCGAGGGTCTTGCCATCGAAGATCGGGCGGAAGCTGGGCTCGGCGGCGACGGCGAGGCCGGCGAGAAGCAGGAGGGAGGTCAGGGTCCTCATGGGATTCAGAGGTTGATGGTTTGTCCGGTGCGGTAGCTGCGGTCGGCGGCATCGACGATGCGCATCGAGTTCAGCGCGTCGTTCATGTGGTCGGAAAGGTCGAGGTCCTCGAGGATGGACTTGAGGAAATACTCCTGCTCGCGCTTGCAGAGTTCGTCGTGGTCGGGCTCGTCGCCGGTCTCGACCCACGAGTCCTCCTTCACGAACTGGTTGTTCTCATCGAGCTTGGAATAGTGGCGCCGCAGGGTGTTGGTCTTGGTGTGCGAATCGATGTCCGACGACATGCCCGAACCGGCCGCCTCGCGGGGCTCGATGGTCACGCAGCCCTTCGGGCCGACCACGTCCTTCACGAAGAAGGCCATCTCCGACATCATCGGACCCCAGCCGGCCTCGTACCAGCCGACCGAGCCGTCCTCGAAGGTGACCTGCAGGTGGCCGTAGTTGATCTTTCCTTCCGGCAGCTCGTCCGTGAGCCGGGCCCCGAGTCCGGACACGCGGACCGGCTTCGAGCGGGTCATCTGGCACATCACGTCGACGTAGTGCACGGCGCAGTCGACGATGGGCGAGATCGACGACATCAGGTTCTTGTGGGTGGTCCAGTTGTCGCCGAAGGACTGCTGGTTGAGGTTCATGCGCATCACCAGCGGCTTGCCGAGGTCGTGCGACATCTCGATGAACTTCTGCCACGACGGGTGGTGGCGGAGGATGTAGCCGACCACCAGCTTGCGGCCCTTTTCCCTGGCCATCGCGACGATCTCCTCGGCCCCGGCCACGGTGTCGGCGAGGGGTTTCTCGACAAAGACGTCGGCCCCGGCCTCGAAGGCGGCCTTGGCGTAGGGCGCGTGGGTGTCGGGGTAGGTCGAGATGGAAACGGCGTCGGGCTTGGTTTCCGCCAGCGCCTTCTCGAAGTCGTGGAACACCGTGTAGCCGCCGCCAAGCTCGTCGTTGACCCTTTCGCCGGAGCCATCGTCGCGGCTGCAGATGCCGACGATTTCGAATTCAGGGATGCGGTGGTAGGCGAGGGCGTGGGAGCGGCCCATGTGGCCGGCACCGACGCAGAGGATGCGAATGGTCTTGCTCATGATCGTGCTGGGGAAACGCCCGCAGCGGACCCCATGTTTCCACGGAGGGCAAGTCTTTTGGCCGACACCGGATCTCCTCAGGCGAGCGGATTGTTTCCACGGCCCAGAATGGGTGCTCCTACATCCGCTCGATCGCCGACTCGACCAGCTTTACCTGGGTGACTCCCTGATCCTTCGCGATGCGGCGAAGCTTGTCCCGCAATTCGGGGCGGATCATGACTTCGAGGCGTGCGGCAGGCTTGGGCTTGCGTCCGGCACCGCGACGTGCACCGCCACGTTTGCCCTTGGACCAGTCGAGGAACTGATCGATCTCATCCGATCCGGAATCCGCCAGTCGGTCGAACTCCTCCACGCTGATCGAGCGTTTGCCGTCAGTGCTAATCACCTTGTTGGTCGTCTTCTTCATAAATGGCCTCTTCCTTTCTCCGGGCCCGGCGGACACTGATGAGGCGGATTTTTGCGCCTCGCAGCGTAAACACCGCAAACCAAGTTTTCCGCCCGATTTTGGCCACGATGGCCCGGCGAGGCTCACCATCAGAACGGGCCTCCAACTCGATTCGCGACGGATCCAGCCAGAGTTCCTGTGCCGTTTCGAAATCGATCCCGTGTTTCGTTTGATTGCTCTTCGACTTGTCGGGATCAAAATCGAACCCTGTTCACAAGCTAGGACTCAAATTTGAAAAAACAAGGGTCTTTTTCAAATGTGGGCAGGCCCATCTGACGGGAGAGCTGATCTCTTCGTGGTTGGCCACGCGCGAAGTCAACGATCCTGGTGCCCGCGCCGTTTCGCCCAGGCGAAGAAGGGGATGATGAGGGCGGCGACGATGCCGACCTGCCACCAGAGGGCGCTGCGGAAGGCGGCATCCCCATCCGGGCCATCGCGCAGGCCGGCGAGAAGCAGCGAGAAGGCGAGCGACCACAGGCCGTAGCCGAGGTTGAAGGCGAGACCTTTGACGCTGAGCAGCGTGGCGCGCTGCGACGAGTCGGCCACGCTGTGGAGGAAGCGGCTGACGGTGAAGCCGACGAAGCCGAGCAGGCACAGGGTGAGCATCGCGGGCAACAGTCCGATCCAGGGCCAGGCCGGTGCGAGCAGGGCGAGTGAGGCGATCGTCACCCCGCCGGCGATGGCGAGCACGGTCATGGTCTCGAAACGGTGGTTCACCCGCTTGGCGATGCCCGGGACGAACCAGTTGCCGATGGCGATGACCGAGCCGATGAAGCCAAAGGACCACTCGGGCAGGTCGATGAGGCGGTAGTATTCGCTGTTGATCGTGGCGAAGTTGCGGATGACCGCATCGATCATCAGCGCGCCGACCAGCACCATGGCGATTTTCCTGGTGGTGAAGGCATATCTGGCGGTCTGCAGCGTGAGGCGGAAGGCCGAGCGGCAACGGTCGGTGGTGTCGGCCTCCTCGTCGTGACCCTTCTCCTCAAGCCTCAGCGTGATCACCAGACAGGCGATGGCCTGGAGGAAGACCAGCGCGATCGGCAGGCGGTGGGCGATGGCTTCGTCGATGGCCAGCGCCGGACTGATCTTCTGCAGCCAGCTCGGATCGTAGAGCAATCCACCGAGCGACATGGCGATCAGGAAGCCGGCGGCCTGCCAGCGCATGGTGGTGGCCATGACATCGTCCCAGCCGGACTCCCGATCCTCCTCGGGCAGCGCATCGTAGGCGATGGCCTCGTCGGCACCGCTCGCCGCCGCTTCGGAGGCACCGGAGAGGAAGCGGTTGAGGCCGCAGAGGAAGATCAGCAGCCAGCCGCCGTTGGCCGGGGCGAAAAGCAGGATGCCCATCTCGACCACCATGATCACTGCGGAGATGACCAGCAGCCGCTTGCGCCCGAGGGTGTCGGCAAAGGCGCCGGACGGCACCTCGAGCAGGAAGATCGCGCCGGCCCAGATGAAGTTGAGCATCACGAACTGGTCGAGCGTGAGCCCGAGGTCGGTGAAGAAGATTGCCAGGATCGGGTAGTAGGCCCGCGCGTTGTAGAGCACCCGGAACAGCACGAAGAGCCGCGCGTTGCGGTGGGCGAAGGGACCGCTGCGGCGGATCAGCGAGGACACCCCCGAGTCGTGGCGGTGGAGGGCCGCCGCGGCAAGCGGCGTTTTGGAGTGAGAACCGGGGCCAACCGTGCGTAGAGTCCGCCACGATGAAATTCACACTCTTCGCCCTCGCCCTCGCCGCCAGCCCGCTCCTCGCCGCCGAGGAAGGATTCGTCACCCTCTTCGACGGCAAGACCTTCGACGGCTGGAAGGTTTCGGAGAATCCCGACTCGTTCGTGATCGAGGACGGGATGCTCGTCGCCAAGGGTCCCCGGGCCCATGCCTTCTACGTGGGAGAGGACGGCAAGGCGACCTTCGAGGACTTCGAGCTGCGGCTCGACGTGATGACCAAGGAGAATTCCAACGGCGGTGTCTTTTTCCACGTGGCCTACCAGGAAAAGGGATGGCCGATCAAGCAGGGCTACGAGGTGCAGGTGAACAACACCCACAAGGACTGGCGCAAGACCGGGGGACTCTATGCCATCGTCGACAACAAGGAGCCGTTCAAGGACGACGAGTGGATGAAGTACGTGATCCGCGTCGAGGACGGCGTGGTGAATGTGACCGTCAACGGCAAGGAGGTCGTGAAGGACTTCAAGCCCGAGGGCGAGCAGGACAAGCTGGTCGAAGGCGGGGGGATGATCGCGCTGCAGGCGCACGACCCGGGCAGCACGGTCTATTACAAGAACATCCGGATCAAGGCGTTGGATTGAGCCGGGCGACAGCGCCGCCGTCGGCGAGCTTCGGAATCCGCATGAGGCAGCGCACCCCTGGCACCCGCAAGGACGTGCGACTACGCCTGCGGGCCGCTGCCCGCGCGCGCTGTCTGCGCTTTCAGCCGTATCGCTGAGGGAGGAATGGGGAGGCCGACTTTCGAAGTCGCTTCACCCATTCCCGCAATGGTGTCGGCGGCAGCGGGTTTGAAACCCGCCCTCCCGATTCACGCCTTGGGCAGTTCGAAGCCCTGGCGGTAGTGGCCGCTGAGGAAGGCATTGGCCTTGCCGGCCATCGCGCCGGTGAACTGCTCGGTGGCGGTGTCCATCTCGAGCACCGGACTGAGGGCGACGCCGGGGCTGTCGAATGAGATTCCGTGGGCCGAGAGGCGCTCGTTGGCTTCGTCCAGAAGCGCGCCCCAGGCCGGCATCGAAGCGTTGATCTCGAGTGCCTGCTCCCGCGAGTAGCCGGAGCCGGTGCGGTAGGCGACGTTGGCGAGTTCGCACCAGGCGCTCGAGTAGTGGCCCTGCAGCACGTCGGCATTGAGAATGGAGCGCTTCCGTTCGCGGACCGCCTGGATGAAGTTGGCGATGTGGCCGCGGCCGCCGTTGCCGCTGAACTTCCGGATGCGCTTGCCGTCCTTGTCGTAGGCCGCGCCGCCGCCGCGTCCGCCGCTGTAGCGACCGCCTTCGCAGTGCACCGTGTAGCCGCTGCGGGTGCTCAGGTAGCCGGGCGCGGACTTGGAGCCCGGCTTGATCGGCAGGTTGGTGAGGTCGAAGATGACCGGAGTCGAGCCGGTGTCGAAATACGCGAAGTGAACGTTCGGGGTTTCCACCGCGTCTTCCCAGACGAGGCGGCCGCCTCCGGCGAGCAGCCGCTTCGGCAGGCCGACCTTGTCGGCCAGGCCGACGTTGCGCACGTCGTCGATGATGTGGACGCCCCAGTTGCCCATTTCGCCGTTGCCGGTGTTCCAGTCCCAGTGCCAGTCGTAGTGGAGGCCGCTGCGGTGCAGTTCGCGCTTTTCGGCCGGTCCGCACCAGAGGTCGTAGTCGACGCCCGCCGGGATCTTGAGGGCACCCGGGATCTTCTTCACCGGCTCCCGCACGCCGTAGCGGTTGGCGCGGATGTACTGGATCTCCCCGAGGCCCTTCTCATCATGAAGGAACGCCCGGATTTCGTCCTGCACCCCGTCGGAGCGCTGCTGGGTTCCGACCTGCACGATCCGGCCTTCGGCTTCGGAAATCTCGACCAGACGGCGCTGTTCGGCGATGTTGTGGCCGAGCGGCTTTTCGACATAGACGTCCTTGCCCGCCTGGCAGGCCCAGATCGCGGCGAGGCAGTGCCAGTGGTTGCAGGTGGCGATGATCACCACATCCACATCCTTGTCGTCGAGCGCCTCACGCAGGTCCTGGGAGACCCTGGCATCGGGCGCGATCTTCTTTGCGCCGCGAGCGCGGGTCTCGTCGGGATCGACCAGCCAGGTGATGGTCAGGCCCGGAATGCCGGCGGCCTCGCCGGCCAGCTTCATGCCCCGCCCCCCGAGCCCGATCACCGCGGCGCGGAGGGTCTCACTCGGTGCGGCGAGGCCACGGCCGGTGATGGCGAAGGTGGCGGCGGCCGTCGCGAGGGACTGACCGAGAAAAGTACGGCGGGCAAGGGTGCTCATGCTTGGCATTTACGGGTGAAACGGGGGGATTCTCACACGCCGCGGCCAGTTGTCGAGGGAACGCTATCGGGGTTTTCGAGCCTGTTCGCTGCGGTCGGTGCCTGCAGTCTCTTTATTCCGCCTCCTTTGCGAACGCGGTGAGTTCCCGCACCACGTCGGGGTGCTCCGCCGCGACGTTGTTGGATTCCGCGAGATCGTTTTCGAGATGGTAGAGCTCCACTTCCTGCGTGCCCCGGTCGAGGTCGGGCCATTTTCTCAGCTTCTTCAATCCCGGCAGCCTGAGCTTCCACGGCCCCTTGCGGACCGCCTGCAGCTCACCCTCGTCGTAGTAAAAGAAATGGTCCCGGGCACCCTCTGCGCTCTTGCCGAGCAGCAGTCCGGTCTGGTCGAAGCCGTCGATCGGGCGGTCGTCCGGCACGGCGTCGGCCACGCCCGCGAGCGCGGCGAAGGTCGGAAGGACATCGAGGGTGGAAATCATGGCATCGCGGGTGGTGCCGGCGGCCACCCGGCCGGGCCAGCGGACCATGCCGGGCACGCGCACCCCGCCTTCCCAGGTCGTGGCCTTGGCACCGCGCAGCGGACCGGATCGCCCCCAGGCCGTTTCGGGGCCTTCGGTCCACTCGACGTATCGGGCATTCTTCGCGCGCTGGCGCTTCACGTCGTTCGACCATGGGCCGTTGTCCGAGGTGAAGAGAACCAGGGTGTCCTCCGCCAGTCCGAGTTCGTCGAGTTTCCTCAGTAGACGACCGATCTCATGGTCGAGTTCGACCAGTGTGTCGGCATAGAGTCCCTTGCCGGTCTTGTCGCGGAACTCCGGCGAGGCATCGATGACCACGTGCATCATGGTGTGGGCGAGATAGAGGAAGAAGGGTTGATCGGCGTTCTGCTGCTCGAGGAACTCGATACCCTTGTCGGTGAAGAGTCGGGACAGCCCGGCCATGTCCTCGGTGGTCTCAAGCTTTTCCCGGTTCTCGTAGAGGGTGACCTTGTTGGCGTCGTTCGCGCCAAGCGCGCCGAAGTAGTGGTCGAACCCCTGAGAGTTCGGGACCAGCTTTTCCTGATAGCGACGGCGGGACATGTCCCACTTGCCGATGCAGCCGGTGCGGTAGCCGGCCTCCTGCAGGATTTCCGAGATGAAGACTTCGTTGGCATTTGTCTGCCAGCCGCCGCCGATTCGTTTCGGATACCGGCCGGTCATCAAGGCTCCGCGGGACGGCCCGCAGACCGTTTGGGCGTAGAAGGAGGTGAAGCGGGTGCCCTGTTCGGCGAGGCGGTCGATGTGGGGTGTTTCGATCCCGGGGTTGCCGTAGCAACCCGGATCGCCGTAGCCCAGGTCATCGATGAAGATGATCAGGAAGTTTGGCCGCTTTGACTCGCCATGAGTGAGGGGCAGCAAAAGCAGTGTGGAGAGCAGGAAAAGCGGGATGGATTTCATGCGGAGAGTGGATGGAAACGAAAAACCGCCCCGTCCGCAAGGAACGGGGCGGCGTGATTCGATCAGGATGTGGCCGGCTCAGCGGCGCGCCTGCCCGCCGACCGGGGTCAGCTTGAATTCCTTGATGGAGAATCCCTTCGCCTGTCCGTCGCTCCTGCGGGTGAAGCTGAGGGTGTTTTGCCCCTTCTTCAGTTCGATCGTCACCGGCTTGGTCTCGCCCCACATGCCGACCGTGAAGGGCAGGGGGATCTCGACCGGATCCTTGGCGCCGTTGGCGGTGAGCATCAGGTTCTGCTGCCAGCTCGGAGTCACGAGTTTTGCCGTGAGTTCGTAGCTGCCGGCCGCCGGCGCTTCGAAGCTGTACTTGAAGACCGGGTTGCCGCCGTTGCGGCTGTAGTGCAGTTGCTTTCCGCCGAGCACGCTGTCCATGAAGATGATCTCGCCGGTGCTCTTGGTCGGCTCGCTGGTGGCTGCCGCCGGGATGATGATCGCACCCTTGTCATCAAGGTGAATCTTCCGGTCCTCTTCGGTGATGGTGACCTTGGTCAGTTCGATCTTCTCCTTGGTGACGTTGGCCTCGCCGATGTCCTCGCCCACGGCGGCGAGGGTCTTGGCATTCGAGGCCTCGATGATGCCCTTCTGGATGTAGAGCGACACGCCATACCAGAACTGGGGCTGGGTTCTGGAGTGGAAGCCGAACACGCGCGGCTCGCCCATCACGTCGCCGATCCACTGGGCGCGCTTGACCTGCATGAAGTCGTCGCCCGCCATGCGGGCCTGCGTGTTGGCCAGAAAATCGAGGTCCTTGCCGTAGCGGCCCTTGGTGTTGCCGGCGCCCCAGCCGCCGCCAAGGCAGATCACCCAGCCATCGGGCGTCCAGTGGGCGAGCGCGGCATGGCCGGGCTGCGGACGGGCCGTCGTCGGAATCCCGAAGGCGCGCAGGATGAAGCGGCCGATGAAGGCGCGGCGACCGCAGATGCCGCCATTCTTGAGGATGTTCTGGAAGAACTGGAGTTCCGGCTCGTCGAACTGGTTGTCCTGCGAGCCGTAGCGGATGTCGCTGCGGACGAGTTCGACGTAGCGCCAGCGGTAGTCGGGCTTGGTGACCTGGTCCGGCCGATAGTTGCGGAGCATCTCGCGGCCCCAGGTGAGGATCTTGTCGGGCTCCTCGCCATCGACCACCATGCGGTAGTCCCAGGTGCTGAGGTCTTCAAAGGCCGGGTCGAGTTCCTTGTCGAGGAAGGCCTTTTCGAAGTGCAGGTAGCGCTTCACCGGGTCGACGAACTCCGGGGCGGTGGTGTCGGCGACGGCGTTGCGCTGCTTGATCGGCGAAGCATGCTCGAGCGCCACGGCAAGGGCCAGGCGGTTCAGCGGGCCTTCCTTCGACTTGGCACTGGCCTTGGAGATGTCGCGGAGGATCTCCATAGCGCGACCGTAGTTGCCCTCCGCGGCGCCGTCGGCTTTGACCATCCGGACCAGCAGTTCGTCATCCGAGAGCAACTGGTCGATGAGCATCAGCTGCTGGTTGCCCTGGTCGGCATAGGCGGCGAGTCCGCCGGGCGTGACTTCCATCATCACCACGAACTTCGCCAGACTGGCGTCGCGCTCGTCGCTGGTGAGCACCGGATCCAGCCCGAGGTTCTTGACCGCCTGCAGGGTGGCGGCCTTGGCGGCGTCGCGCTTCTCGGTCGCCTGCTCGATTGCCTTCTCAAGCTGGGGTTTCCTGGCCAGCACGGCGTCGAGCTTGGCCTGGCGTTCCTTGAGGGCGGCAACCCCATCGGCGCGGTTCTGTTCCCACTTGGCGAGCTCCTCCTTGGCGGCCGCCTTCTCGGCATCGGTTTTGGCTGCGGCGAACTTCTTTCTGGCCTCGGCGATGCCCTTGTCGGCACCACCGATCCACTTGCCCTTGGCGTGGGCCACCGCACCTTCGGCCTTCTTGATCTCGGCCATGTCGGCCTGGGCTTGCTTGAGGGTGGCGTCGGCGGCGACCTCGGCCTCGCGGGCGGCGAGGAAGGCGGCCTTCTTCGTGTCGTTGACCGCCGGCAGGGCAGCGAGGATCTCCTGCTTCAGGGCTTCGAATTGTCTGGCATACTGGGCTTCAAGCTGCTGGCCGGCCAGCGAGAGCGGGGCCGGTTCGGGCTGCTGTTTCTTCTTCGCCCAGGCGTTCGGCGCGCCGAGGGTCAGGCCGATCAGCGCGATCGTGAGGATGGATTTCGTTTTCATGGCGGTGGTTGCGGTCGGTGGGGCGGTGGCGCGGAAACCTCGTTGCGAGGCAGGCTCCGACCCGGTCATCAGGGTTCGCACCTCCAATAGCGCGGCGGGGACGCGGAACTTTCAAAAATAGACGGCCGCCCGCTTCAGGGCTCGGCGTTCCCGTCGCCGCGGAAGCGCGTGAACAATCGCCCGCCCGCCCCGAGCGCGACCGTGTCGTAGAAGCGCAGCGTGCGCACGCCGCCCGTGTCGGACAGGATCTCCCGGTTCGGGCCGGCCGCCCTCCAGCCCGAGAGGTCGAAGGAAAACTCGGCATCGACCGCGAGCTGGTCGTCGATTTCAAGGGTCAGGTCGCTCCAGGTCCCCCCGCGCAGGTCGAAGGTCGAGCCGTCGCCGATGATGAACCTTCCGCTGTTCGCCACGCCGTAGTTGCCGGGCTCGAAGCGGGCCGTCGCACCCGAACTCGCGGTCAACGTGCCGCCGTCGTTTTGGAAGCTCGAGATCGGGTCGACCACCAGCACCTCGCCCGTCACATCGGCCGCGATCGCGCCGTGGTTGACGAGGTTGATCGAATTCGTCCCGAGTTGCCCGTGGCCGGAAATTGTGTGGGCCGCGGCGTGGACCAGCACGTGGTTGGTGATGCCGCCGATCCGGTCCTGCGGATGGTCGAGGACAATCGTGCCGCTGCCGGAGAGCTGCACCGCCAGGTCGCCGGACGAGTCGTTGATGGAGAACCGGGAAGCGCTGGTGTTCCCCTCGAGGCGGATTTCGCCACCGTTGATGACCGAATCCCGGACGGTGAAGGTGAAGCCGTTGCTGATCGACAGCGCCGCGCCCGCCTGCAAGGTCATGCTCTCCAGCGTGTTGTTCGCGTTGAGGAAGACCAACCCCGAGCCACCGCCGAGGAAGGCGTTGTAGGTGTTCAGGCCGGCGTTGTTGGGCACCGTGTTGTTGTCCCAGTTGACAAAATTCTGCCACTGCTGGTCGACGGCGCCCGTCCAGTTGGACGTGATCTGGGCGCTGGTGAGAGAGGCGAGGCTGGCGGCGAGGGCGAGGGGAAGAATGAGTCGATGCATGCCGATGGGGGATAATAGTCTTCCCATCCTGCACAAAAGCCCCGCGGAAAGGGAAGCCCGAATGCCTCCTCGTTTTGAGGGCCGGGAGTCGAGGCGGAGAACAGCAGTGGCCACCCCTGGCCGTGAACGGCCTCACGAGCTTCATTCCGCCCCGAGCGTCCTCAGGATCACCGAGGCGTAGAGGCGGTGGATGAAGTCGTTGGGGTGGTTGACGTGGTTGCCGCAGATGTCGGCGAACTTCTTGCGCTCGAGCATCGCGGCGGTCACGGACATGACGTCGGCCACTGCGAGATGGTCGAGGTCGGCAGCGATGCGTTTCAGGGCGTCCCGGTTTTCGAAGTGGGTCTGGTGGGCGCGGAACTCCTCATTGGGCAGCATGTTCGCCACCAGCACGATCTCCAGTTCCGGTTGATCTTTCCGCAAGGCGGTGATCATGGTGCGGACGTTCTTCTCGTAAGCCGGAGTGCTGCCCGCCCGGTTGCCGTCGTTCATGCCGAAGGCGATCATCACGAGGTCGGGGGACTCGACACGGTCGAGTTGCTTGAGTCCCCATGAGGCGGTCGCGCCGGCCCGTGAGACGTTCTGGAACTCCACTTCGGTCATCGCCTGCAGCTCCTTGGCCACCAGCTCACCAAAGGCGGGCTGTCCCGGCTCGGCCTTCACGAAATCCGAGGCGTTGTAGCCGACCGAGATGCTGTCGCCGATGAGGCAGAGTCGGAGCGGTTGCTTCCGCTCCAGCTTTTCATGGAGACCGGGGAGGCGGTCGGACTGATTCTCCGGGACGAAGGCTTTTCCGTCCCACTCGTCGCCGGAGTGGTCGTAGTCGACCCGGATCTGCAGGCTATGGAAAAGGTCGCCTTCACCGAAGAGCATTCCCTCACCCTTGCGATTCCGGAAGCGGTTGTACCGGGGCCCCTCGCCCCCGTAGAGCCGGGGGCAGGGGATGCGTGAGTCCGGCGTCAGGCGCAGCACGCCCTGCTCGAGGTCGACGGTGTAGTCGACGCCCTGCTCGTACTTTTGGGATCCATTGGCGGCGGAGACCGAGTGGACCTTGGATGGCTTGAAGAGGAGGGTGGCGCTGCGGGGATCGACGTCCTCGCTGAACAGCACCGACTCGTCCGTCATCCGGCCGCCGGCGTAGAAGGACCAGCGGGTGTCCTCCGCCCCGACCGCCCCGAGAAGGCAGCCGAGCGCGGTGATCGATCGCAGGGCGCCGTGCATCGGCTACTTCGCCTCCTCCCGCTTCTTCTTCTCTTCCAGGAACGGCCCCTCGAGCTCCTCGACCAGTGCCTTGGCCTCCTTGATCCGGCGCGCGGTGTCGTCGAACTTCAGCTCGCGCTTCTGCTGGCCTCCCGCCCAGCGATTGAACTGCCGGTCATCCATGTTCTCGGGTTTCTCGAGCTGGAGCGGCACCTGTTCGAGGGGCCAGTCGTCGCTGCGCTGGGTGGCGACGGGGATGCTCTGGTTGTTGACGATGTTGGTCAGCGGGTTGCGCGCCCATGCGTGGCGGTAGTGCACCGGAGTCGGTGCCATCGGGCTGCTCAGGACGAGGACGTTCTTCTGGTAGACCGGGCGGTTCTTGTTGTCCATTCTACCATCGGTGTAGTAGTTCACCTCGGCCATGTGGAAATGCCGGTCTTCTCCGGCGATGGCGAAGCCGACCATGTCCTTGGTGCTGTCGTCGGGCATCATGACCTGGGTGTTGAAAGTCAGGCGCAGCGTGCCGTCGACCGCCTCGACCTTGTCGATGGCGGGAGGCAGCCAGTGTTGGTCGGCATCGCGCCCGGCAAGCAGGCCGTAGCGGGTGACCATCGCCCATTTTGCCGCCCGCTCGCCCACCGGCACCTTGATTTGCGGGTGATACCAGCTCTTGCGCTGGTCGAAGCTGCTGACGAAGCCGATCGTTTCGTCGCCGGACTCACGGAAATCGACGAAGGTCCGGTATTGCGCCTCGCGGATCGGCGCGCCGGCATCGTACATCGGCTCGAGGAAGTTTTCCTCGGTCTGAGGTTCGCCGGCGGTGCACAGCGAAATGATGCCGAAGGGCAGTTTCGGGTCGTCGAAGGTCGCCCGCCAGGCGGTGATCATCGCGGGGAAGACCTGGCCGTACATGCGGGCGCCCTCGGAGCCGCCGAAGCAGTTGTTGAAGCCCTGGTGGAAGAGCGCGCCGGCGACGGCCAGGCCCTTGAGCGGCTCGATCGCGCTGGCGTAGCGGCAGCCGGGGCGGTTCTTGTCGGCCACCGGGCCTGGGCGGAGGTCGGTCGGCTTCGGGGTGCCGCGCTGCTTCATCTTCTCGATGTTCTTCTCGTAGTTCGCGACGCGCTGCTCGAGGTCGGCCTTCGGGTCCCAGGCGGCGATCTTTTCCTGCCAGTCCTTCATCATGGCCCGGGTTTCCTCGGCTTCGAGCTGCTTCAGGACGTCTTCGGGTGTCCAGGCCTCGACGGTGGTGCCGCCCTGCGAGGCGTCGATGAGGCCGATCGGGATGTCGGTCGCCATCGCCAACCGGCGTCCGAAGATGTAACCGATCGCCGAGAATTCCGCCACCGTTTCCGGGGTGCAGGCTTCCCAGTCACCCTTGCGGAAGTGGCGACTCGACCAGCTGCTGTATTCCCACAGCCGCTCGAAGCTGGGAACCGAGTCGAAGCCCTTGCCGACGGGCATCGACAGCAGGCGCAGGTTCGGGAAGTTCGCCGAGGCGATCTCGAACTGGCCGTCGTTCACCTGGGCGATGGAGAACTCCATATTGCTCTGGCCGCCGAGAATCCAGACGTCGCCGACGAGGATGTCCTCCAGCACGAGTTCCGTGTTCTTGTTGCTGACGGTCAGCGTTTGGGGCGTGGCGTTGGCGGGGATGGGTTCGAGGGTGACGCTCCAGGCCCGGTCGTCGCCGGCCTTGGCCACGGCCTTCTGACCCGCGAAGGCGACGGTCACTCCCTCGCCGGGTGCCGCCCAACCCCAGATCTTCAGCGGTTTGTCGCGCTGGAGCACCATGTGGGACTGGAAGGCGTTGCTCAGCACCAGGCCGTCGCCGATGGCGGGGGTGTCGACGACGTCTTCCTTGAGGTCGCGGGACGGTCGCTCGGAGATGGCGGCGGGCAGGGCCACCACGGTTGCCAGGGCGACGGTCAGGATCCGCCACAAGGCGGGGAGGGTTTGGAGTTTCATCACCCTCGGTGAACGCGGATCGCAGGGCTTTCCTTTCCCCCGCTTCGATGTAGCGGCGATTTCCTGCTTGTCCGGACCACGCTGGAACCGGAGCGTTCCCGAATGAAACTCCTTGTCGTGGGAATGCTTTTGTCCGTTGCCTGCCCGGTGTTGGGCAACTGGCCGCAATTCCGCGGCCCCTCGGGCGACGGGATTTATCCGCCCCGGGAGGATGGCAAACCCCACGGCTTCCCCGTCGAATGGAGTGAGCAGAAGCATGTGGCCTGGAAGACTCCGGTGCCCGGCCGTGCGTGGTCGACGCCGGTGGTGATGGGCGACCAGGTCTGGCTGACCAATGCCACCGAGGACGGCAGGAAGATGTATGCCGTGTGCCTCGACAAGGAAAGCGGGCGGAAGCTCCACGACCTGTTGCTGTTCGAGAATGCCGATCCCGAGCCCTTGAGCAACGCGGTCAACGGCTACGGATCCTGCTCGCCGGCCATCGACGAAGAGCGGGTCTACATCCACTTCGGCAGCTACGGCACCGCCGCGCTCGACCGCGAGACCGGCGAGGTGGCGTGGCAGCGCCGCGACCTGCCGTGCCGCCACTTCCGCGGCCCCGGCTCGTCGGTGGTGCTCTATCAGGACACGATCATTCTGACGATGGACGGCATCGACGTGCAGTATGTCGTCGCCCTCGACCGCGAGACCGGGAAGACCGTCTGGAAGACCGACCGCAGCGCCGACTTCGGCGATGTTGAATCCGACGGCACCATCCGCGGCGGCGGGGATTTCCGGAAAGCCTATTCAACACCCGGCCTGGTCGAGGTCGGCGGCAAGGTCCAACTCGTCAGCATGGGTGCGAAGGCCGCCTACGGCTACGACGCCGCGACCGGCGAGGAACGGTGGAAGGTGACCCACGATGGCTATTCGGCCGCCGCGACCCCGGTTTTCATCGGACACCGCATGGCTGTCCTCAACACCGGCTTCGGCAAGGCCCACCTGCTGGGCGTGCGGCTCGAGCCCGGAATGAAGGGCGACGTCACCCGCTCGCACGTCGAGTGGGATGTCATCAAGCGCATCCCGAAGCTTTCCTCGCCGACCGTGGTCGAGGGCAGGATCTATGTCGCTTCCGAGCTCGGCGTGTTGAGCCGGATCGACCCGGCGACCGGCGGGATCGAGGACGCGATCCCGCTGCGCGCCAAGTTCACGGCTTCCGGGGCCTACGCCGACGGCCATCTGTATTTTCTCGGAGAAGAGGGCGAAGGGATCGTCGTCCAGCCGGGTGAAGAGATGAAAGTCGTCGCCCGCAACTCGCTCGATGACGGCTTCATGGCCTCGCCAGCCTTCGATGGCGACTCGCTCTACCTCCGGACGCGTTCCCACGTTTACCGGATTCAGGCCCCTACCAAGTGATCATCCAGCTGCGCGGGATTTCGCAAGTGGCGCAGCTCCAGGTCATGGACCTCAAGGCAGGCGGTTTCGAGGTAGACGCCGACGTGGCCGTGCTGGAACCGCTGGTCGGCGAGTGAAAGGACGATGAAGCCGTCGATCGAGAGCTCGAGGTAGCTGCCGTAGCACAGCAGCGAGAAGGACGCCTCGCCCGGGGTTTCGGTGAACCAGGACGCGCTCTGAAGCGTGTGGAAGGACATCATGTGCTCGCCGCCGGCCTCCCGGTCGGTGCCCCAGGCCCGGAGCTGGGCGAGGCCTTTCCGCAGGTCGAAGGACAGGTAGTAGCCATCGTGGGTCTCCGGATCGATCCGGAAGACGAGGCCGCACTTGCCCTTGCCCTGGATCCGCAGGGTTCCCTGCATCCGGAAGCTCTCCACCTCCTCCTCGAAGACGAAGGCCTGGAAGCCGTGCTTGTTGGAAATCTCCCATTTGTGCGGGTCGAGGCGGCATTCGCATCCTTCACTCGTCGGCTTGAGGGGCTGGACGCAGCGCGTATCGAGTTCATCCCCCAGCAGGTCCTCGAATCCCTCG
Source organism: Haloferula sp. A504 (assembly GCF_044385805.1). Taxonomy (NCBI): domain Bacteria; kingdom Pseudomonadati; phylum Verrucomicrobiota; class Verrucomicrobiia; order Verrucomicrobiales; family Verrucomicrobiaceae; genus Haloferula; species Haloferula sp. A504. The sequence continues at coordinate 14,561 of NZ_JBISBU010000040.1, read as the reverse complement.
AAGGTCCGGATATGGAGCAGGCCGTCCTCGCTGCGGACGAGCCGCTTGGGCGGTGGCATCAGGTTGTTCGCAGTCCGGTCGTTCCGCTCCATTGCGAAGAAGCACCACAACAGCCAGCCATGCTCGTCGCGGCAGAGGCGACCGGCGTAGTTGCCCTGGGGCATGAGCACGTTGTCGTGATAGCTGCACCACGGGCCATCGAGCGTCTCGGCGTGCCAGTAGCGGATCTTGGCGTCCTCGCGGATGCTGCCGATCAGGTAGAGGTGGTCGTCGATCTCAATGAGGTTCGGCACCTCCACATCGTCGTAGAGCATCGGCCAGTGGAGCGGTGGACGGGACTCGAAGCGGTTCGGGGAGGTTTCCCGGAGCAGGGCCACGCACCCGCGCCGGACGACCGGACCGTCCGGCACGCGGCCGGAGACGAGCAGGCAGTGATCGCCCTCGCCTTCATAGAAATAGGGGTCGCGGAAGCTCACCAGGCCGCGTCCCTGTTCAAGGCTGGCCTCGTAGTGTTCGGGATCGGGGGAAAGCGGGAAGGCACTGGTCTCGTCGATGAGCGCCGTGGTGTCGTTCGGGTGCTTGCGGCAAGCCGCCTGGCGGGCCTGCTGAATGATTTCCGGGTCGTTCGGTCCGCGGTCATCCCGCCAGTGGACCGGGTGCTTTTCCCAGTGGTAGAGGTCGTCGCTGACGGCGAGTCCGAGCCGCTGGTAGCAGCCCCGGTCCCGCCGGGAAAGCCCGGTGTAGAACATCCGCCAGCGCCCGGGTTGATGCGGGTCGGGCGTGACGTGCATCGTCCACAGCATGAGGTCGTCCCACGAGCCGGGGTCGCCGATGAACAGGGCGTTGCGCACCCGCCGCCAGCGGATGCCGTCGGTGCTGACCGCATGGGCGATGAAGTCGTGGTTCGGGAGGACGAGGTGGAAAAGGTGGTAGAGACCCTCGTGGCGCAGGACATCGACATCCCCGATGGCTTTTCGACTCCCGGCGGTTTCGGTGAACATTGGGAAGGTCTATGCACGCCGGGCCGCGGCGTCCATGGCGAACCTGTCAGTAGAGCCAGGGAATCAGGCGTTTCACCTTCCGCGCATAGCCCGCATAGTTGGAGAAACGCTGCCGGAGAAGGCGTTCCTCGTGGCGGGCCTTGGCATCGAGGAAGGCGGACATGAGGACGGCCCCGACGAGTCCAGGGCCGCTTTGCCATGCCAGGGCCCACGCGACCGAAAGGAAGACGAGGCTGGTGTAGAGCGGGTGGCGGACGATGGCGTAGACGCCGTGGTGGACGAGGCGGGTTTCGGGCAAGGGGTGGGGGAAAATGGTCCGCCACTTTCCCAGCGCGACGACGCCGCCGATTCCGAAGCCGGCACCCAGGGCGAAGAGTGGGAGCGCCACCCACATGCCTGCCGCGCCGTCCCAGTCGCCGGGGAACAACGGTGCCACGGCCGCGACCGCAAGCATTAGAATCCACTGGGCCAGCACCCAGCCGCCGCCGCGTTTCCAGAATCCGAGCTGCATCCGTCCGGCGCAGCCTGCCAGTGCGACCGATCCGCGGCAAGGGGCGCGAGCGGGTGGTGGAGGGGCTGTCGCCACGCGGCGCTGACGCCATCCAATCTGGCACCGATTTTCTCTTTCGATCTGACGGATCTCGGGCATGGTTGTGTCATGAAAAGTTTGCTTTTCCTCGCCGTCCCCGTCCTCTTCGCCGCCTGCGCCCAGCCATCCTTGACGGGTGACACCTACTCCCGCGGTGAAGCCCAATCCGCCCAGCAGGTTCGCTATGGGAAGGTGACCAATGTCCGCTTCGTGACGCTGGAAGGCAGCAGCACCGGAGGCGCCATCCTCGGCGCGGTGGCCGGCGGCTACCTTGGTCGACAGGTGGGAAGTGGTTCGGGCCGTGACGCGGCCACCATTGGTGGAGCTGCGCTTGGGGGCACCGCAGGATCCTACGCCGGGCAGGCGGCCAACCGCCGCCAGGGGGTCGAGATATCGGTCAAGCTGGATGGTGGTGGCGAGGTCGCCATCGTGCAGCAGGCGGACAAGGACGAGCCCTTCTATGTCGGGGAACGCGTCCGCGTTCTCGGCAGCGGGGGCCGCGCCCGGGTCAGCCACTGATCGCGCCCCCTGCGCCAGGCCGGCATCGCCACCCTGACCCACACGCCGAGCCCGATGGGCTTTCTCAACGAACTACTGGGGCGCCCTTCCACCGAGAAACCTTTCGTGCTGCTCGTGGCGGGTTACCCCAAGGAGGACTGCCGGGTGCCTGTGATCGGAAAGCTTCCGCTCGACAAGATCAGTTCGGTTCATTGAGTCGTTTCTCCATGACACCCCATGGCCAGCTCCCGGATCCGGCATCGGACCGTGATGAGCTCAAGCGGCTCACCGTCGAGGTGCTGGGCCACGAGGGCTCCTACGGAATCCTTGTCGGGCTTGTCATGGAGTTGGTGGAGATTCTCGATCGATCGGCGGGGTTCCGGGCCGATCCCGGCGGTGAGGTGGTCGAGGGCGGGATCCGGTCCGGCGGAGGTCTGGCCATCTCACCTGCACAGGCGGCACTGTGTGCGGATGAACCGACCCGAACCGCCGTCTTCCTGCGCGGGGTTCACGATGCCATCTCGAAGGCAATCGCCACTCCGCGGGAGACTCAGCAGGCGGTGCAGGTGCTGTATGCCGGATCGGGCCCCTATGCCACCCTGGGCATCCCCCTCATGACCCTCTTCCCGCCGGAGCAGGTCCGCTTCACCATCCTCGACCTCCACCCGGTTTCCATCCAATCCGTGAAGGCCATCGTCGGCCGCCTGGGCCTCGGCAAGAGTGTGGCTTCGTGCGTCGTGGCCGATGCCTGTCGGTATGTCATTCCGGAAGGGGAGATCCCCGCGGTCATCGTCTCCGAAACCATGGATGCCGCCCTCGGTAACGAGCCTCAGGTGGCGATCATGCGGCATCTGCTGAGCCAGGCGCCGGGGGCCCGTCTCGTGCCCGAATCGGTCCAGGTGGACGCCTTCCTGCTCGACACTTCGAGGGAGCCCGAACGCATCGAACCCGATCGTGAGGATTCGATCCCGGCGTCCAGCCCCGATCGCCTTCCGCTCGGTCGGGTCTTCACACTGGATGCCCCGACAATTGGAAAGTGGACCACTCTGACCGGCGACCGTTTGCCCGCGGCGACCATCGAGATGCCCGCGGCTCCGGGCCCCCACTACGAGCCCTACCTCTTCACCACGATCGTCACGCACGGGAACCACATCCTGCGCACCCACGATTGCGGCCTGACAAGTCCGCGGGCCTTTCCCGGGGAAGGCAAGTGGGCGACCGGCGACCGGATTCAGTTCCACTATCGCCTCGGCACGGATCCGGGTCTCGGCTGGTCGCCTGCCGGGGCGCCAGCGGTCAGTTGAAGCACCGAAGACCGGGACGACGTTTGCGGAGGGTCCTGTCGAGATCCTGATTGCCGGCGGCCTCTTCGATCGTTGGAGGGATCAAGAAGTCACCGCGTGCTGGAAGTCTTGTTCGACCGGCTTGAGTTGTGGTCGGTCGCCCGCACGACATTCCCGGATCCACCGCCGCCCGCAGCGATCTTGAGTACGGTGACGTGGCCACCGCCACCCCCGGGAGCCTTCAAGACGGTGACGTGGCCGTGATGACTCGAAACGGTCATGCCGAGGGCGGGGCTGTCGATGCCATCCCCACCGAGGAAGATCCCGTAGTCCGGCTCCCAGATGGACTCGGGTGCCATCCAGCGGATCGGGCCGATCGCTGATCTTCTGGAGCTTGGTGTGCCGTCGTCTTCAAGGAAGATCGGGCCACCGGCGTCATCAAAGGCAAAGCGTTCCGTCGGGGCGCCCGTGCCATCGGTGACCAGCGTCAGGCCGACGTTTGTGGTCACGGCTCCACCACTCTGGGGATAGAGCAGCGTGCCAGTCCGGGTGGAAATGCGACGCTGGATTCCGCCAACGCACACAAAACTCACATCGGCGTTTCCATCGGTTCCGAGTTCCTGAACACAGACGTCGCCATCATAGACGAAGCGCGCCGGTTTGCCGGTTTGATCGTCCCGGACCGTCCGTCGACCGAGTGCATCGTAGCCATATTCGATCACGGCGGTCCCCGTGGCCGGATCTTCGAGGGCGACCAGTCGTCCCTCGGCGTCATGCACGTAGTCGAGCTGTCCGGCGGATGATGAGAACGAGGAAAGGTTTCCGACAGCGTCCCATGTCAGCCCTCCTCCGGGCCACGTGGTGTATTGCCCCATCTGCTGATCGCCGGGGGGAATCGTGCTGGCCTGGCTGTAGGTGCCGGGATTGTCGCCGCCCGTGGCGGTCAATCGGCGGCCTTCCAGATCGATCGTGTAGGTGACGTCACTTTCGATCACCGGGTCCGCACCGGGGGTCTCCCGCCGGGTGGTGACGCATCCGGTCATCCGGCCAAGAGCGTCACGGGTGAAGGTCTGCGAGCGGGCGGGACCTTGGGGTGAATCGGTGAACAGGGTTTCGCTGCTGGTGATTCTTTGATTTCCATCCCGCCGCAGCACGGTATCGCTGAGGATGTTCTGGGATGGGTCGGTTACGGTGATCCGCACGCAGCGATCGAAGGAGGAATCGTTGCCGCCGGGTTGCGCTGATTCGCCGTCCCCTCGATAGACGCAGGTCGTCACCACACCATTGGCCTGGGTGCTGCGCCAGACCCGTTCGCCGGCGTATTCCATCTCGACCACCGGCGGGGAGACCGGCGCTCCGACCTCGTCGATGGCGGATACGGACAAGAGCAGACGGAGTTCGCTGCGGCTTTCGACAAAGGAACGCCCGTCCGGATAGGTGATGCCGGTCCGTCCCCGATGATCGAAGCTGCGGGTGAGGGTAAGCCCGTCGGAAGTCTCGCTGACCGGGTTGCCGAGGGAATCATAGACGAAGACGACCGATGAGGTCCCCTGATCGCTGCGCACGCATCGTCCGAGGCCGTCCCAGAGGTGGGTGGTGGGGGCGGCCGGTTCCACCGTGGGCGGATTGGACCAGGAAATACTCAGAGGTCGTCCGTTGAGATCGTGCACGATGGTTCGGACGCAGGCGTCCTGGCAGACCCACTCGTTGTTTTCGTCGAGATAGCTGTAGCTCCACGTTTCGAAAGTCGTGTCCGGATGGTCACAGCGAACAACGCGCCCGAGGGAGTCCCGGGTGTAGGAAGTGGTGTGTCCGTAGGAGTCCGTGGTGCTGACAAGTTCACCACAGCGAGCAAAGCTGCTGGCCAGAACTTCGGGGGAGCCATCGCCATTGACGTCGGCGCTGACGCGGGAACTGAACAATCCGCCGGGTCCGGATCCATCAAAATCGGTGGTGATGACCAGGCCTCCGGGCTCGGTAATCGAAACGCAGCGACCGAGCGAATCATGGGCATACTGCGTCACGTTGCCGCTGCCATCGGTGCTCTGGAGGCATCGGTTGAGTGGATCGTAGGCGCGTGTCACGGAAAAGGTCTTGTCGGGAGGCCCCCCGCCGCCGGCGAGGAAGTGATCGGTCTTCCCGCAGACGAGGACGTTGCCGTTGGCGTCACGGACGAGGGTGACGGTGCAGGCGCCGTTGGAGGTGCTCGCGAGGCGGCCGGCACTGTCGTAGGTACAGGCCAGCAGAAGGTCGCCATTGCGGGTCACACCTTCCACGAGGCCAGCGGGCGAGCGGTCCACGATGGTGGTTTCCGTGGCATGCGGCCCCGGCGCACCCGGAGTGAAGCGCTCCGATACAATCGTATCGTCCTCGACATCCAGGTCGAAGAATGCCGGCGATCCGAAGTCATAGCGGTTGGCGTCGGGATCGCCCTGCTTGTTGCTCTTGAGGACCTCGACCCTGCGCCGAGCCGTTGTCGATCCAGTAGGCGCAGCACCAAAATCATAGCGGTTGGCGTTGGGATCACCCTGCTTGTTGCTCTTGAGGACCTCAACCCTGCGACGGGTCGTGTGCCCTGCTCTTGCCATCGGGCCACCGCCGTCGACTCCAATTTCATAGCCATTCCTGCGGACGCTGCTTCGCCAGAGCAGGATATTGCCGGTCGCCCCGGGCACATCGTTTGGCTCTCCGAAGACCGAGCAAGTGACCTCGCCGGGAACGGAGTAATCGAAGCTCGTCTCGTTCCCCATCGGATCGGTTACGGCGAGCAGGCGGTGGAAGCCGTCGTAGGCATAATGCGTTTCCGCACTGGTGACACCATTGCCGACGGTGGCGCACCGGACGAGGGAACCAAAGGAATCGTAATCGTATTCGGTGGTCACCGGGGACGGGCTGCTCAGCCCGCCCTCAACGACCCGGAGAAGCAGGCCTCTCTCGTCGTAGAGGAAATCGCAGGCAAGATCCGTGGTCTGTGCACGGCAGGCGGCAGGGGTGCTGAGGGTGACACCCTGGCCGGCGTCGTCGTAGGTGATATCCGTGACGGCATAGTCCGAGATGGTGGCCGGGTCGGGTGTCAGTAGGCCGGTGGAGTCGACGGGACGCTCCTCCTCTGCCACACGGATGAGGCGGGCGCGCGAGTCATAAACGAGGAAGGTGGTATAGACCGGATTGGCGGCGACGGGTGATCCGTCGGGTGCGAGGTGGTCGGTGTCGCAGCGGACCAGGCGGTTTCCGGCGTCATAGGTGTGGAGAGTGGTGACGCGCGTGGGAGTCGCCGGGGTTCTTTGGACAATACAGCGGTGGAGCGGATCGTAGCCGTAGAGCCAGTCGTTTCCCCGGGGATCGACGATGCGGGTGATGCGGCCTTGGGCATCGCGGACACAGGTGGTGGTGAGTTGCAGACCGGTGCTGTCGCAAGTCAGGCTTCGCAGGAAGCCGGTATCGCCGTCGTAGACAAATTCGTCGCGAAAGGAGGAGGCGGGACCATTCAGGGTGGTGACACTCGTGCAGCGGCCCAGGCCGTCGTATTGATAGAGCGCGCCCTTGTCCGGGAGGGGGCTGAATGACCCCGTGCAATTGCCTCTGGCATCGTAGGTCTGCGTGAAGGTCTGCCCGAGTGAACTGGTCATGCTGGTTACAAAACCGTCGCAGTCGTCGTCGATGCCATCGGTGGCCGAGGAGAGCCTGGGATTCCCCTTGTAGGTGCCGTCCCAGCCCCGGCGACTGCTGCCGGTGGGGATGCCGTCACCGTCATCATCGAGTGCCATGCTGTAGGCCCCGATCGCGATTCCGGCGATCACTCCGGAAGAAAGCCCGCCTCCCCGGGTGGCATGGCTCCCGCCGGGGTTTCGTCCGCCTTTGACGTTCAATCCGCCGATCGGATTGCCGGGTCGCGCGGACTCCGGGGCACCGAAACCCGGCAGGTATTGGCAAGTCACCGTGCGGGCTTCTCCAGCAGGAGTCTCGATCGTCACAACGCGGGCATTACCCCGTTCGCGCACCGGGCAGTCGGGCTTCAAGTCGCGCTCGTAGGTGACCCGTTCACGGCTGCCGTCGGGGTGGGTGATGGAGGTGCAGCGGCTGTCCGCATTGTAGCGAAAGGTGGTTTCAAAGAAATCCGGATCACTGGTCCGGAGCTTGCCGGCCGGGCGGTTCGAACTCGCGGTAACAATTTCGCCAGGTGTGGCAAATCCGGTGTATTCGCGGCGCGAAATCACGCGGTGCTGGAGGTCGAAGTCGGTTTCGCATACCCGGCCGAGTTCGTCATTTCCGGTCATCGTGTAGCCGCCGGGGAACGTCGCAAAACTCGTTCGAACCACGTGGCCGGTCCCTTGGATTCGATTTCGGTCGTGGCTGGTCGAGGTGTCGTAGGTGATGGACCCGGAGTCGGTGGAGGTGGAGTAGGTGAAGGCTTCCAAGAGCCGTCCCGCGCCATCGGTGATGCTCAGCAGGTTGTCATTGAGACGAGGATCGGGTGAGCCGGAGGAGTAGGTGAAGGTGGTGTTTCCGGCGACGGGTGGAGTACCCTCGACAAAGGGCGCCGAGCAGGCGGTCAGTTGTCGCGCGTTCGCGGAATAGCTGAAGGTTGCCGTGGCAAACACCGCACCACGGTCACCGGTGGATGATACCGAAGTGATCCGAGGGGGAGAAAGGGTGTCCCACCCGACCTGCAGGCTGCGGCCGAACCCGTCGCTGACGCGGGCAAGCTGCCCGAGCCCGTCGTAGCTGCAGGCAAGCGCCACGCCGTTGCGGTCAGTGATCGAGGAGATCTTTCCGGCTTCCGGCGATCCATCCAGCGCATTGAATGTCCAGGTTCCCTGGTCGGCGAAGGTGAGGGTGAAGACCTCGCCGTTGAAGTGGCCTTCGCGGAACATCCCGTCGCAGCGATAGCTGCCGTCGGACTGGCGATGGAAGACATCGGCGCGCCCGCCGCCATCGCGGATCACCAACCGTGATGCGCCGGCGCCGTCGGATGCGGGCAGCGGCTCGATCGAGATGTTGTAGGAAAAATCCCAGCCGTCACCGAGACCGGAACTGACCGGCTTCAACGAGCGGTAGGTGCAGGTCCAGGCCAGCGGAGGACCTGCCGGGCAGGGGATGGACAAGGATGTGATCCTGAACGACACCTCGCCAGGAAGCCCGGAAGGAGCCGCTGCCGGAGACACCATCTCGCCAGCCATCTCGTTGGAAACAAAATAGGGATTCGTCTGGGCACCCGCTGCGTGGGAGCGACTCGAGGCCACGTAGTGATCATAGCCCTTCTTGGTGGTTGATCCCGAAGGGAGGGCGGCCGCTCCCATGGAACCTTTCGCCTGGTAGGCATCATAACCCTTCTTGCTGAATGATCCCGTGCTGGCGAGTGACGCTGCGTCGTGGTCACTCTGTGCCTTGTAGTAGTCATAGCCCTTCTTGCCGAGCCGAGCCGTGCTGCCGAACAAGGGATTGTCACCCGTGGTTTCGGATCCACTGTGGAGCGGGTTCGTGCCGGACCGCTGGGTGCGGCACGTGTCGTTCGCCGTGCAATCGATCAAATCGTCCGCGCTGGTCGGTAAACTGAAGTCATGAGTGATTCCGATACCCGGAACGGGATCACCCGGTGAGGCCATGGGTGCCGCCGGGGGCAGCGATGGCGGGGAATCCTCGGCGCGACCGGTTTCGGTCACGGCGATCGGTAGTTCGAGGTCGAGAAGCACCAAACTGCTACCGTCCTCAATGCGCGCGGCGATGACCCGTGCTCCGGAAACAAAGGTTCCGGAGACGTCGGCCTCCCAAACACCGTCGCCTAGAAAGGAGAGGGGAATCGATACCGGCGCTTCGCCATCGATTTCAAGAATGAGGAGGCTCCCCGCGGGAATGCACTGGCCGTGGATCTGCAGGATGCCGCCCGTGGTGGAGAGCACGGGTGGTGAGATCTGGGTGACTTCGACCTCCGGCAGCGACACGCGGTAAAAGGCCCGCGTGGTGGTCGGCTGGGGATCCACCCACAAGGTGTTTTCACCATCGGCCTCGACCAGTGCCATCTCGATCCACCGTCCCGGGCTCTCGTTGTCGAGGGTCGTCGATTTCTCAATCCGGTAGCTCAATCCAGCTTGCGATGGCCAGGTGAGGCGGACCTGTTGACCGGCGGGTCCCGAGGTGAATTCCAGAATCGGTGGGGAGGTCGTTTCCGAGGCGGTTGCCTGGCTGATCAGAACACATGCCAGCAGGGTTGTGGGGATGGGGAACTTCATGATGAGGGAGCTTGTGCTTTCCCGGCACGTCGGGCAGCGAGGGGCTTGAGTGATGAAAAGTTCCCCATGCTAAACCTTATGGGTTATCTTGCTGAGAATCAGGCGTCAATGACGAAACTTGAGGCGACCGAGCGGCAGCCGATGGCTTTGGCTGAAAGCCCCGGAGTTCAGCTTCTTGGCGGGTGCGGCCGCTCCTTTCCGCGTCGATCTCGGCGGCATCGCAAAGCCGATGGTGTGCGTCTTCTCTAGGTGAAACTCAGCGCGTCCATGTCGAAGACCACCGTGACGTCTTCCGGCAGGGTGGTCTTTTCCAGCACCTGCTGGACGTGTTTGGTGAGAGCGCGGGCTTTCGGGCCGCGGAGCATGAGCTGGAAGCGGAACTGGCCGTGGGCCTTGACCAGCGGGCTGGGCAGCGGCTCACCAAGCTCGATCCCGGCGGGAAGGTCCTCCTTCAGTCTCCGGTGAAGCGTCTCAAGCGTGAATTCGGCGCGGCGCTCGTGGGTCGAGCGGCTGGTGAGGACGGCGCAGCGGGTGAAGGGGGGGAAGCCGAACTGGCGGCGCATTTCGAGTTCCTGCTCGGCGAAGCCGTCGAAGTCGTGATGCCTCGCGAACTGGATGCTCGGCGAGTGGGGGGTGAAGGTCTGGACCACGACCTCGCCTTCGAGTTCGCCGCGTCCGGCGCGTCCGGCGACCTGGGTCATCAGCTGGAAGACGCGCTCGCCGGCACGGAAGTCGGGGACGTGGAGTCCGATGTCGGCGTTGAGGATGCCGACCAGGGTGACGTTGGGGAAATGCAGGCCCTTGGCGATCATCTGGGTGCCGATGAGCAAGTCGATCTTCTTCGAACGGAAGGCGTTGAGTAGGTCGCGCAGGGCGTTCTTCTTGCGCAGGGCGTCGGCATCGATGCGCGCGACGCGGGCGGTGGGGAAGACCTTGCGGAAGACATCCTCGACCTTCTGGGTGCCGAATCCCTGCAGGCTGATGCCGCGGTCGGAACACTCGGGACACTTGCGCGGGACCACGGCTTGATGGCCGCAGATGTGGCAGATGAGGCGTTCGTCGGTGCGGTGGTAGGTGAGCGCCAGCGCGCAGTGCGGGCAGGTGCAGACGTGGCCGCAGGATGGGCACTGGAGCGAGCGGGCGAAGCCGCGGCGGTTGAGGAAGAGAATCGTCTGTTCGCCCTTCTCAAGGCGGTCGTTGATGGAGTTGCGCAGGCGGTCGGAGAGGAAAGAGTCCTTCGACTTCTGCTTGCGCGACTCGAGGCGCATGTCGATCACGCGGATCAGCGGCATCGATTGGTCGTCGACGCGCTTGGTCAGGCGCAGCAGCTGGTATTTGCCGTCCAGGGCGTTCTGCCACGACTCGAGGGACGGGGTGGCCGAGCCGAGGACGACGCAGGCCCCCTCGAGATGGCCGCGCAGCACGGCGACATCGCGGCCGTGGTAGCGCGGGATCTGATCCTGCTTGTAGGAGTTCTCGTGTTCCTCGTCGACGAGGATCAGGCCGAGGTCCGGCAGCGGAGCGAAGACGGCGGAGCGGGCGCCGATGACGATGCGCGCCTTGCCCTTGCGGATGCGGTGCCACTCGTCGAAGCGTTCGCCTTGCGAGAGGTGGGAGTGGAGGACGGCGACCTGGTCCTGGATGTCCGCAAAGCGGGCGCGGAAACGGCGGACGGTTTGCGGGGTCAGGGATATTTCGGGGACGAGGACGAGAACGGTCCGGCCCGCCTCGAGGACCTGGCGTGCGGCCTGGAGGTAGATCTCGGTCTTTCCGGAGCCGGTGACGCCGTGGAGGAGGAAGGGCTTCGCCGGAGTGATCAGTGATCGGTGATCAGTGATCAGTGAATTCTTGCGGTCCCGCGTCCGCGGGACGTCGGGGGGTGAGGTGCCGGCTGAAGCCGGCGCTCCATTGGCACTTGGAACTTCGGACTTGGCACTTGAGGTGAGGATCGCCTCGAGGGCGACCTGCTGCTCGTCGGTGAGGGTGAGGTCGGTGGTGGGGAGGAGTTCGTCGGTGCCGTCGGCGTCGGGCTCGCGGCGGACTTCCTGGGTGACGAGGCGGACCAGGCCCTTTTTCTCGAGGGACTTGACGCTGGGGGAGGCGGCGTTGCCGAGCTCGGTGAGGGCGAGCTTGAGGTCGGGTGCGTGGGCCAGCAGCGAGATGATGGTGGCCTGCTTGGGGGCGCGCTTCTCGAGCTGGGCGAAGGTCTCGGGGTCGGGCTGCTGCACGAGGACGACGGCCTTGCGGGTCTTGGCGGACTTGTCCTCGGTGCGCACGGCCTCGGGGAGGAGGACGCGGATGACGCTTTCGATACTGGCCCCGTAGTAGTTGGCGATCCAGCGGGCGAGCTCGAGAAGCCTGGGGGTGATCAGCGGCTCGGGATCGGTGAGGGCGTCGATCGGGCGCAGAGAGAATCCGAGGTCGGCATTGTCGTCGTCGCTGCTGACGGCGAGGACGGTGCCGGTGGAACTGCGGTTGCGCAGCGGCACCCGCACCCGGCACCCGGCCTGGACGGCCATCCCCTCGGGAATGGCGTAGTCGAAGACGAGCTCGGAAGGGCCGTCGATGAGAACGCGGGCGGCGGGCATCTGGATGATTGAACCGCCAAGACGCCAAGGTCGCCAAGGAAGAAGGCTCGGACCGGTGCCGATGCCGCCGTGTATCACCGATGGCGGGCTTGCAGGGCCGGCAAGGAACGTGGCCGGGGCTTCCAGCCCCGGGGCCACTCTTTGAACACGTTGCGGCTACGGGCCTGAAAGGCCCGGCCACGAGGACCGCAAAATCAGGGCATCAGGTCGCGCAGGGCCGGACGGAGGTCGTGCGGGAAGTTGGGCTTGAAGTGGATCTGGCGGGAGCGGGTGACCCAGAAGGCGGTGTGGGCGGGGAAGCCGTCGATGTCGATCAGGGCCTCGATTTCACGCAGGCGGGCAACGCCGAGACTGCCCTTGAGGACGCGGACCCTGCCGGCGCGGATCTCGATCCATTCGATGGCGTGACGTTCGAGGTGGAGCATGAGGAATCCTTGAGCGCTTGGTTTTCACCGCCCAATCGGGCGGTCGCTTTACCGCTCGGAAGACTTCCCGGCAAGGTGCTTTTCGGTGAGCCGGAAGACCTCGTCATTCGAGAGGATCGAGACGTGATCCTCGTCGAAGCCGACGACCTTCACCGCGTCCTCGGCCGCGTCCGGGGCGGTCTCGCTGGCGACGCTCACGGTGCCGTCGTTCTCGGCCGGCAGGACCATCGAGCGGGTGGCCTTGTGGCCGTAGATCAGGAGGTGATCGATCCGGCCCTTGAGGCGCTCATCGAAGAGGTCGTCGAGGAAACCGCTGCCGGGTGACAGGTCGTACCACGAGGGCACCACCGAGGGTGCGCGCTTGACCCCCATCGAGGCGAACTCGTGGCCGGCCCAGGGCGTGGAGATGGTGACGAAGCGGTCGATGTAGCGGTGGCCGGCATCGAGGTGCTGGACCAGGAAGGAACGCGAAACGAGGCCGCCCATGCTGTGGGCCACGACGTGCAGGCGCGGGAAGTTGTAGCGGGCTTGGAGAAGTTCCACACTGCCGTTGAGGGCGGCACCCATCTCGTCAAGCCGGCGGCCGGTCGGGTAGTAATAGAACCACGGCTGGTATTTCCTGCGATCGAGCCTTTCGAAAAACGGCTGCCAGTCCTGCGGCGAGCCGGCGGCACCATAGACGAAGAGAACCGGGATTCGCTTCGGGTCGTAGCGCTCGAGGAAGTAGATGCCGATGCCCGACTGCAGGGGAAAGGACGCCGGCTCCCAGAGGCCGGCCGAACCCCGTTCCGAGCTGAACTTCGGGTCGTCGAGATCCGCCACCTTGCCGAGAGTGATCGGGATCCGCCAGCCGCTTGCGGCCTCGTCGTCCGTGCGATCGCCCTTGAAATCCCGCACGGCCTGCACCAGCCCGGGAGGCAGGATCGTGGACTTCGAAAGGGCTCCCTCCGCCCGGCCGCGGCCCGTCTTCCGGTCGATGGAGACCGGAGCCGGCTCGCCGGATGCCGAACTGTGGATCCAGGCCGGGTCGACTCCGGGCGTGTAGAGCGTGTTGCCGTCGGCATCGCTGTAGGCGACCAGGTACTGCTGCCGCGAGTTCGGCACGAAGAAGCCGAAGACGCCGATGTCCTCGATGCGGTAGTAGTCTCCCGAGAGCACCCGGTTCTCGTCGCGATCCCACTCGGCGACGACGACGACCACGTTCCGGTGGTCCATGGCATTGGTGATCCGCCCGGTGAGCAGCACGGTCCGGTCGAGGAAATTCAGGTCCTCTCCCAGGCGCTGGAAATTCGCGCAGCCGGCGAAGGCGAGCAGCAGGGCAAGCTTGGTGATCAGGATACAGACGGCTCTCATGGTGGGATGGATGATATGGCTCTGTAGCGTCAGGGAGCGGTCCGCAAGCGAAGCCCGAAAAACACGCTCCAGTCGTCGATAGGATCGATGGCCGGATTCTTGATGACTTGGACGCTTGGCGTCACCTCGATTCCTCCGATGAGTTGCAACTGTTGGAAGAACTTGAGGGGGTACTGGTCCCCAAGGAAGAGGGAGCGCGAAGGGATCAGAGCATCACGTCGCGCAGGACCGGGCGGAGGTCGTGCGGGAAGTTGGGCTTGAAGTGGAGCATGGCCGGAAACGATGAAGATGGCGGCTGGAAGCCGCCGGAGCGGCTCCTTACCCGACAAGGCTCCGAGGTGGATACAGCCGCAGCGGTCGAAACCCCGAAGAGGCGGCAATCGATCTGCGAGTCATCGGATACCACGCCGCCGATCACGGCTTCCGACCCGGCAAATACCGCTTCAAGATCAAGCGCGGCCGACCCCATCCCGAAGAACTCAAGATCACCCTCACCGGGAACCACATCCCCGACCCCATGCGACGCGCCGCAGAATGGAGCGCGGAAAGACACGGGTTCAGGAAACCGAAGGAAAGAAGCGGGCCGTTCCGCCC